>JAFPCL010000215.1 GCA_017390225.1 Clostridia bacterium | reverse complement strand
GGTTGACTATCCGGAATATGTTAGAAGCGTAAGTTCGGATATATACTACGCTGAGAGCAGAATTGAGGATGAAAAACAAGAATGATTTTGAAGTTGAATGAGGCGGATTAAAATGAACAATGGCGAATTTGAAAGAAATGCATTTAAACCGATAAAAGAAAATCCTATCATTTTGGATTTTACAGGCTGTAAGTATTTAGGAGAAATACACTTGATATTAAAAATAAAATTCGGTTTGCCGGAGTATTACGGTGAGAACTGGGATGCATTGTGGGATTGCATAAGATATCTATGGACAGATGGAGAAAAGGTTAAAGTGAACATATATGGTTTTTTATCGCTTCCTGAGGATTTGCGAGCGTATTGTGTGACAATGCTTGAAATTTTTGACGATGTGCATCGTGACACGCCGAATGTGGTGTTTGAACTTGTTTCATAAGATGTTTTGGGGCTGCCGATGGGCAGCCCCAAAAGTTTTATTTATATTGGTTCAAATCAAATTCTGCGCAGTCTACGATAAAGACAACGGCATCGATGATTTCACCATCGACAAGCTTGGCATAGACAAAGTGTCCTTCGCCGCCCTTGACCGTTGCATCGTTTTTGATGCGGATGTTTGCGGCAGAGATATCGTCGAAGTTGTCGCTTGCGGAGATGGAGAAGTTCTTGGCGGAAAGGTGGGCGTAGTATACAGAGCCGTCTAACTTGTTTTCACGGAGTCTGCCGATCATTTCTACGTTATCCGTTTCCGTTTCATCATCAAAGGCATGGGCAGACAAGTCGATATAGGAAATGCCTGTTTTGGTCGTGCCTTTTTCTGCGGCAAAGCCGAACAGAATTTCTACGTCTTGGTCTTCTACATCCTTGTAGGTGTTTGCAAATCCGGCAGACTGGGACAGCACACGTTCGGAAGAAATCAGGCGGCGCAGTTCGCAGATTTCGCCGCTTTCGTTCACGGCGTAGGCAATCACATCGCCTTCTTTAAGGTCGGTGTAGGAAAGAGCTTCGCCTTTTTGCGGTGCGTCTTCTGCCAAAGCTTCTTCATGGAGCATGGCATCGTCTGCAAGGAAGATGGTGACAGGTTCGCTGCTTCCGTTTTGATAGCCGATAATGGCTTCTTGTGCTTCGCCCTCTTTATTTTCTGTTTGGGTTGCTTCCGATACGATGAAGAAGGAAGCATCTTGCTTCACGGAAGCGGGGCGTGTGTTCACCAAAAGGGCGGATGCCATGTCGGTTTCATTATCTTCTGTGACATAATATACACCGCTGTAGGTGTCGCCATCGGAGAAGACGGAGGACAAAGAGGAAACCTTGATGTTGTCTTCTTCCGAGCTATCACCGCCTTGGACGGTGAAAATCACGGCATCCTCTGCAATGTCAATTTTGCCTAAGGTGTTGTCTTCTTCGCTGTAGTCTTCTTCAAAGGCAACATAGGACAGGTAGTCCGAGGAGAGCTCGGCATGGGGAACCATGATATGAGAAACCTTGCCGTTACTGTTTACCTTGTATTGCATGATGCCGCCGTTTCCTGTGAATTTGCCGTCTTCAAAGGCAATCATTCCATTTGTCAAAGAAGATGCCTTGGCGAGGAACTCTTCGGTGTCTGCAGTTTTTTCTTCGGATGCGCCGTTTGCGATTATCACTTTTTGTGCCAGCTCGTATTCGTTCCATGTGCCGTCTGCATCCAAAACACGAATGGTCACTTTGGTGGACGTGCCCCAGGTGTTTTCTTCTGCCGCGGCGGCGAACAGATAGGCAAAATCATCTTGCGAGGTTTTGTTTTCCGTGCGGTCAAAGAAGATAATCTGACCGTTTTGGTTCAGATAGAAGATACCCGAATCACCAATGTTGGACGTATCAAAAGAAATGTCACTGAAATCGTATCTGTTACCGCTGATGGTAACGGTTTTTTTGTCTTCATTTACGGAGGTGATTTTTCCTTCTAAGGTATCAGACGTTACATAAGCTTTGATGACAGAACCGGCTTTGTTGGAAATCTTGGATACAACGTCGCCTTCTTTTAAGTCGTTAAATCCAATCTCTTCGCCGTCACGGATGAAAAATACCCAGCCGTCTTCACTTTCGTCATCCAACACTTCATTGCCTGTTTTGCGAGCAGAACCGTCCATATATTCAAAGGTAATCCGCTTTTTGTTTTCGTTTAATCCGGTGATGACGTATTCGGGACGATCAATAAATTCAACAAACACATAGTCGGCATAGTTGTCTTGCGTTTCATTTTGAACAAGCGTGATTCTACCCTGACGGGAAGCCATGTCGCCTGCAAAATACGCTTTGATATCGGAAAGGCTTTCGAAAGATTTTTCGTCCATGTTTTCGTAGAACACGGCGTTTTTATCCACCTTGAAGCTATGGGTGTTGCCGTCGGCATCTTCATAAGATAAGGTGATGAAGCCTTTCTTTTCATTGACCGCACTATCTTTCACGGGCGCAAGGTCGGAAAGAGAGAACGTGTTTGCCGTGTTGCGTGCAGAACGGGGCGCAATGGCGAGAAGCTTCTTTTCAGCGCTGTCTTCATCGGTATACACATAGGCGGTTACGGCATAGCCGTGGTGAAGTGCCGCATCCGTAGAGCCGATGCCGATGGTGATTTCTCTTGTGTCACTGTCGCCAAAAAGTGCGGAAGCATCTTCTTCATTCAAATCGGAAATTGTGACACTCAAGTTTTCTTTATCGGGATTTTCCTGCTGATAGAAGGTTTCGGAAACAATACCATCGATGCGAACGACGTCCAGGTGATCCTCTAAAAGGGTTTCTTTTTCATGATCGCCTGTGCCGGTGATGATATACTCCGGATTTTGTGCATCCCAGCTAATCTGCTTCATCATGGGAACATCTAAAGCATTATAAATGATTCGTGCCACAACGGAGCGTTTGGCAGGCTCGCCGATGTTGCCGCTTGCACCTTTGGTCAGTCCGAGCTCGGAAGCTACAGCCAAAAAGCCCGAAGGGTAGCCGCCTCTTTGCATGGCCATGGGATAATAGCCCAGCGCACACACGACCATTTTGAGAACCTGCTCATAAAGAACCTCATCGGAAGGACCGAAAGTGCCATCGCCGTAGCCTGCAATAATGTTGTTGTAGCCGGCAATGTGGTTGACGTAGCCTGCCGCCCAATGGGCACTGTCCACATCGCGGAACAGGTTCAGATTGGCAGAAGCTTTAGCGGCATCCATAAAGCCCAGGCTACCCACAATCACCTTGGCGGTTTCCGCACGGGTGATGGTTTGGTCGGGCTTAAAATAAAAGCCGCCGTCTTCTTCGTAGCCGATTAAAATGTTCAGATCGTTCAGCATGGTCACCGCTTCTGTATAGGAAGCATCTTGCGGCACATCGTGGAACGGATTTTTTGCCATTGCCGCCGTAGAAAGTGCCATGACGCCGGCAAGAGACAAACTTAAAATCTTGGAAAATGTTTTCATGTGATTTTTCCTCCTGATATTTATTTGTTTCCGAGGGAAGGGGGTGAGCTTCCCTCGGTCACGGCGTCAGTTTAGCAAAACAAAAACATGAAGTCAAGGGATTTCACCGAACCGTAAAAAGACTGTAAAACGCGTTTTCTTTTTAAAATATTTTTGCAATGGGGATGTATGGAAAAGAAAGTTTAAAGCCTTGCAGTAGCAGGGTTTGTTTAATATTCCCATAACAAAATGATGACAAAGAAAAAGGAACGAAAAACAAAACAACTTGTTTTCGTTCCAAGATGGTTTTTGTAGGGAACGCCCTGTGTGGCGTTCCGCTTTTGTGTTCTTTTAATCTTTAGTCGATTCGTGATGCAAAAGCTCCACAGCACGGGTGGCAAGAGCAATAAACGATTCGCTGATTTTGTCGCCTGCTTCCTGCACCTCTTTGTGGTTCAGTGTTGTTTTATTTAGTCCGGCGGCGGCATTGGAAATACAGCTGATGCCGCAGACCTTGGCACCCATATGATGCGCCGCCAATGCTTCGGTGGCTGTGCTCATGCCAACAGCAGAAGCACCGAACGAGGCATACATACGGATTTCAGCCGGCGTTTCGTACTGCGGGCCGGGCACTTGCAAATACACGCCTTCGAAAAGCGGAATGTTCAGCTCTCCTGCGGCAATGCGAATCTTTTCACAAAGCATGGTGTTATACACATTGGACATGTCGGGGAAGCGCTCACCATAGGATCTTATGTTTTTGCCGCGCAAAGGGGAGGGGACAAAGGAAGTGATGTGATCGGTAATCAGCATCAAAGACGGCGGCGTCATGGCGGGGTCTATGCCACCGGCGGCATTGGTGATTAAAATCTTTTTGCATCCCAAAAGAACCAAAAGCCGCACGGGAAGCACTGCATCTGTTGCCGAAAAACCTTCATACATATGCACTCTGCCGGTCATGACGGCAACAGGCACATCGTTTAAATATCCTAAGATATATTCATTGCCGTGCCCTGCCACTTCGGAAACGGGAAAATCGGGGAGATCTTTAAAGGGAATGCGAAGCACAGGCTTGATTCTTTCGGCAAGCTTTTTTAGCCCACTTCCTAAAACAATGCCGATTTCAGGCACAAAGTCTGTTTTTTCTCGAATCAAAGCACAATAGTTTTCAATACGTTGCCATTGCTCTTTCATGGTATGCTCTCCTTTATAAATAAAGCCGCAGCAATCAGATTGTTACGGCTTCATTATATTTTATTGTACTACGATATTAACAATTTTTCCGGGGATGGCAATAATCTTTTTCAAGGTCTTGCCTTCTAAGAAGGGCTTTACACTTTCATTGGCAAGTGCCATCGCTTCCAAATCTTCTTTGGAAATGTCCTGCGGTACGGAGATTTTTCCGCGTACCTTACCGTTAATGGTAACCGCGATTTCAATCACGTCATCCACTGTTTTGGCTTCATCATATACAGGCCAGGGGGTGGAGGACAGAACGCCGGGAAGAGAAAGTCTCTGCCACATTTCTTCCGTGATGTGGGGGGCTACAGGGTTCAGAAGCATAATGAAAGTAGCAAGCGCATCTTTGGTGATACTGCCTTGTTTATAAATTTCATTGGAAAGTGCCATAAGGGTGGCAATGGCGGTGTTGAACTTCGTCTTATCCAAATCTTCGCCAACCTTTTTGATGGCCTTGTGGAAGGAAGTTTCAAGAGCACCATAGCCTTCGCCGGGGGTGACCAGCTCCAGCATATTCCAAACGCGCTTCAAGAAGTTATGGCAACCTTTGATACCATCCATCTTCCAAGGGGTGGTCTGGTCAAATGCACCGATGAAGAGCTCGTAGGCACGCAAAGAGTCGGCACCGTAGGTTTCCACCATTTCATCGGGGTTGACGACATTGCCTCTCGATTTGGACATTTTCTCGTTGTTTTCACCCAAAATCATACCATGAGAGGTTCTCTTCTGATAGGGTTCGGGACCGGGAACAACGCCCACATCATACAGGAACTTGTGCCAGAAACGAGAATACAGAAGATGCAGCGTGGTATGCTCCATACCACCGTTGTACCAGTCAACGGGCATCCAGTAGTTCAGTGCTTCGGGAGAAGCGAGGGCCTCATCATTGTGCGGATCGGTGTAGCGCAGGAAATACCAAGAAGAACCTGCCCACTGGGGCATGGTGTCTGTTTCGCGCTGTGCCGCACCGCCGCAGGCAGGACAGGTGGTGTTGATCCACTCGGTTGCACGATTCAAAGGAGAACCGCCGTCTTCGTCGGGTTCGAAATCTTCGATATCGGGCAGGGTAAGGGGCAACTGATCATAAGGCACGGGCACTTGACCGCACTTGGGGCAATGCACAATCGGAATGGGTTCGCCCCAGTAACGCTGACGGGAGAATACCCAGTCACGCAGTTTGAAATTGACTTTTTCCTTGCCGAGACCTTTTTCTTCCAGCCATGCAATGATGGTCTTGATGGCTTCCTGGCAAGAAAGACCGTCCAGCATACCGGAGTTAATCATTGTGCCGTTGGCAACATCGGTGTAGGCGGCTTCCTGTACGTTTTCACCGCCGGCAACAACTTCGATGATGGGAAGATCAAACTTCTTTGCAAAATCCCAGTCACGGGTGTCATGGGCAGGAACAGCCATGATAGCACCTGTGCCGTAGGTCATAAGTACATAGTCGGAAACGAAAATGGGGAGCTTGTTGCCGTTCACGGGGTTAATGCCGCTGATGCCTTCCAGTTTTACGCCGGTTTTGTCGTGAACAAGCTCGGTGCGTTCAAACTCGGATTTTTTGGCGGCTTCGCGGCGGTATGTGTTTACCGCATCGATGTTGGTGATTTTATCGGCATATTTTTCGAGCATGGGATGCTCGGGGGAGATGACCATGTAGGTTGCACCAAAGAGAGTGTCGGGACGGGTGGTGAAAACCGTGAGGGAATCGTCCACGCCATCTAATGCAAACTTCACTTCTGCACCGGTAGACTTACCAATCCAGTTTTTCTGCTGGGTTTTGATTTTTTCAAGGAAATCAATGGTGTCCAGATCGTCAATCAGACGGTCGGCGTAAGCCGTAATTTTCAGCATCCATTGATTTTTGTTTTTCTGCACAACTTCGCCGCCACAACGTTCGCAAACACCGTTGACAACTTCTTCGTTGGCAAGACCGCATTTGCAGACGGTGCACCAGTTGATGGGCATTTCTTTCTTATAGGCAAGGCCTTTTTCAAACAGCTTCAAAAAGATCCACTGGGTCCACTTATAATAGGACGGATCGGTGGTGTTGATCTCACGACTCCAGTCGAAGGAGAAGCCGATGGATTTGAGCTGACGTTTGAAGTTGGCAACGTTGCGTTCGGTAACGATACGGGGGTGAATGTGGTTTTTAATAGCAAAGTTTTCCGTGGGCAGACCATAAGCATCCCAGCCCATGGGGAACAGGACATTAAAGCCCTGCATACGCTTCATACGGGCAACGGAGTCCAGTGCCGTATAGCTACGGGGATGACCAACGTGCAGACCCTGACCCGAGGGGTAGGGGAATTCGACCAAAACGAAAAACTTCGGCTTGTCGGATTTATTTTCGGCTTTAAAGCTTTGGTGCTCGTCCCAAAAATCTTGCCACTTCTTTTCAATTGAACTAAAAGGATATTCCATGATTATTCGTCCTCTCCTTTATCCGGTTTTAAATTTTTAGCATCGGACCACAGCCATTCCAGGCTATAGAACTTGCGAGTTTCTTCAGCGAAAATATGCACGACAACATCGGAAAAATCCATCAGGATCCATTTTGCCGTTTCGTAGCCTTCTTTGCGAATGGAGGGCTCGCCGAGCTCTGCCATGCGGTCGTCCAGATCGTCTGCCAGGGCGCGCACATGGGGCGTGGAAAGACCTGAGCAGATGATAAACCGATCTGCCACGGTGGTGAGCGTTTCCACATCCAAAGCTACGATGTCTTCAGCTTTTTTCTCTTCTAAAATTGTCATAATCTTATGGACTTTTTCGTTAATTTCCATACATACCTTCCTTTCAAAGATATTTTTATCATTATACTCCAAAATTATGAAAATGTAAAGGGGTTTTATAAAAAAATCTGTTGCGCTTTCGGGAAACACAACAGATTCTGTTTATGCATTATATTTTTTTACCCAGTCGAGGAAGCGGTCGCCCCTGTCTTCGAAATTTTTAAAATAGCCGTAGCTGGCGGCGGCAGGGGATAAAAGGCAGGTTTTGCCCTTTGCTGTGATTTTGGAAGCAAGCTTCACTGCGTCTTCTAAATCGGCAACAAGGGTGAGCTTGCCTAAAAGTGCAGGGTAGGCTTCGGATTCTTTCATGAGGCGCACGCCTGTGTCGTAGGCAACTAAAATATGCGGAATGGGGTGTTCGGCAAGATAATCAAGAAGGGGCGAAAGATCCACGCCTCTGTCCATGCCGCCTAAGATTAAAGTATCCACATCCGAAAGGGCAGACAATGCACCAATGGTGGTTTGCGGCACGGTGGAGATGGAATCGTCCACATAGCGCACACCGCCGAATACACCGACATCACGGAGGCGATGCGGCAACGGATCGAAATCCTGAAGGCAGGAAAGGAATGTGTCGAGCGAAATGCCAAACTTGCGCACCGCGGCATATGCTACGCCGATATTATATAAATTGTGCTTGCCGAGAAGATGGGTGGTGACATTCTCGGGCGTGAGCTCCGTGCCACAGACGGACACGCCTTTTTCCGTGTAGTGAATATCGCAATTCTCACTGTTGCCGGTGATGATTGTATCGGCAGGGGTTTCTGCCGGCAGAAGCATTTCGTTAATAATCAGAAGATCGCCGGGCTTTTGGAAACGGTAGACGTTTTCTTTGGCGGCTTGGTATCGCTCCACGGTTTTATAATAGTCCAGATGCTCGGGAAACAGATTCAAAAATACGGCTGTTTTCGGAGAAGCGGACACATACTGCAGTTGATGCGCCGACATTTCATAGACGATAACAGCATCGTCTTCGATGCTTTCAGCTTGCTCAAATGCGGGAAGCCCGATGTTTCCCATGAGATAGGCAGGCTTGCCGGCGGATTTTAAGGCATGATAAATCAAAGAAGAAGTGGTGCTTTTGCCCTTTGTTCCCGTGACACCGATGATTTGATCTCGATACCTTTCCAAAAAACACGCCGTTTGTGAGGTCAGCTTAGAAAGAAGATTGGGATCGGGATCTAAAATCGCAATGCCCGGGGACTTGAAAATCAAATCGTAATCTTCTAAGGCATCCAT
>JAFPCL010000214.1 GCA_017390225.1 Clostridia bacterium | reverse complement strand
TGCTAAAGGGCATAATACACCCTCTGCTTCTTTTGATTTTATCATATTGTTTAGCAAATGTCAATTGTTTTTTTTATTTTTTTATTTTTAAATGGCTTATTTATTCCTATAAAAAAGATTGACAAAATCCTTATTTTCGTGTACAATATAGGATGATTATTTTTAAATATGAAAGGACTCTGTGTATGAGAAAAATTCAAGACTTTTTCGGAGAAATGGTTTTTAATGACGACCGTATGCGTGAGCGTCTTCCGAAAGAAACATATACGGCACTACAGCACACCATTCGTGAAGGCAGACCATTGGATATTTCGTTGGCAAATATTGTTGCCAATGCCATGAAAGACTGGGCGATTGAGCGTGGTGCCACCCACTATACCCATTGGTTCCAGCCCATGACCGGCGTAACGGCAGAAAAGCACGACAGCTTTTTAACGCCTCGCCGTGGCGGCAACATTATTATGGAATTTTCGGGCAAAGAGCTGATTAAGGGTGAATCCGATGCTTCCAGCTTTCCTTCCGGCGGATTGCGCGCCACCTTTGAAGCCAGAGGCTACACGGCATGGGATCCCACCTCTTATGCGTTTGTGAAAAACGATGTTCTGTGTATTCCCACGGCTTTCTGGAGCTACAGCGGCGAATCTTTGGATAAAAAGACACCGCTTCTTCGTTCTATTGAAGCCCTCAACACGCAGGCACTTCGTATTCTGCATTTGTTCGGCGGCAACGAAAGCCGTGTCACGCCCACCGTCGGTCCCGAACAAGAATATTTCCTGATCGACCGCAGTATGTTCCAGAAGAGAAAAGACCTTCTGTTCACCGGACGCACTCTCTTTGGTGCCGCTCCCGTGAAAGGACAGGAGCTGGATGACCACTATTATGGCGCCATCAAGCCTCGTGTTTCCGCTTTTATGAAGGATTTGGATGAAGAGCTTTGGAAACTGGGCATCTCCGCCAAAACGCGTCATAATGAAGTAGCTCCCTGCCAGCACGAGCTCGCCATTGTTTTCACTGATGCCAACAAAGCGGCAGACCACAACCAGCTGACCATGGAAACCATGCGAAAAGTTGCTATCCGTCACGGGCTCACTTGCCTGTTGCACGAAAAACCCTTTGCATACGTCAACGGCAGCGGTAAGCACAACAACTGGTCGCTGACCACGGATACCGGCGTAAATCTTTTTGATCCGGGCAATTCGCCCTCGGAAAACGTGCAGTTCCTTTTGTTCCTGACAGCGGTTATGAAAGCTGTAGATGAAAATCAGGATTTGATTCGTCTTTCCGTTGCCTCTGCCGGCAATGACCATCGTTTGGGTTGCAATGAAGCACCGCCTGCCGTGATTTCGATTTTCCTGGGCGATGAGCTGACCGAGATTTTAGAGTCTATCGAAACAGACAGCACATACGACCGCCGCAACAAAGAAGAAATGGAGATTGGTGTCGGCGTTCTGCCCCACTTCCCCAAGGATACGACCGACAGAAACAGAACTTCTCCTTTTGCCTTCACCGGCAACAAATTTGAGTTCCGTATGCTCGGCTCTTCCCTTTCCATTTCCGGTCCTAACGTGATTTTGAATACAATCTTGGCAGAAGCCCTGCGTCAGATTGCCGACGAATTGGATTCGGCTTCGGATTTCCGTTCGGCACTGACAGAGATTATCAAGCGCAACATCAAAGAACACAAGCGTATTATTTTCAACGGGGACAGCTACAGCGATGAATGGAAGGAGATTGCCGCCGCCCGCGGTCTTTTAAATCTGCCCTCCACCCCCAAAGCCCTTCCTTACTACATTGATCCGAAAAACATCGAAATGTTTGAGCGGCACAAGGTGCTGAATGCCTCGGAAATGCACTCCCGCTATGAAATCCTTTTAGAGGGCTATAACAAAAAGATGCGTATTGAAGCCCGCACCATGGCACAAATGGCACGACGTGAAATTCTCCCTGCCGTTCTTGCTTTCTCCGGCAGTGTTGCCGAAACCGCCCTGCGGAAAAAACAGGTGCTCGCCTCTTTGTCTACCAAGACGGAAGAACATCTTTTGAACCGACTGTCTGTTCTTTGTGATCAGATGTCCGTAGAAATCGATCTTTTGGAAACCGCCGAAGAAAAATGTGCCGCCATTTCCAATCAGGAAGTGCAAGCCAACGAGTGGGACGATGTGGTTCGCCTCCATATGGAAAAACTGCGCCGCATTGCAGACACCTTGGAAACACTCACAGATGCCAAATACTGGCCCTTCCCCACCTATTCCGAGCTGTTCACCAGTACGAGATTTGAACTGAAATATCAACAATAATTTATAAGTAGAAAGGTTGAATCGTAATGAAAAAAACTGTTAGTATTATTCTTTGCGCTCTGATTCTGATTTCCGCTACCTTTGTATTTGCAAACTCCGAAGAAACTGTCACTGCCGTCCGCACAGTGTTTAATATGCTTGTCCGTGGCGAAGAGGTATCTGTTCCCGATATGGTCGTCATCGACGGCAGAACCTATGTGCCCCTGCGTACCATGGGCGAGCTTTTGGATGTGAATGTAGATTGGGACGAAGAAACCCGCACGGTTCTTGTGAAGAACAACGAGATTCCCAAAGGGCAAGATTTCACAAATTATCTGAAAATCAATGACGGTACTGTAGAAGAGATTGCACGTGTTGCCGTAAAATACTCTTTGGGCGAATCCATTCTTGAGAACGCTTCCTGCGTTGTCATGAAGAAAGAGAATTTGTATCAGGTTGCATTTTTGCGTGACGATCTGGAAGGCTACCTTCTGGTACAAGTTGGTTTAGACGGAAGTATTATTTCCATCTCTGCCGAAAACGAATAATCAAGAAAGAAGGATAATCATCGTGGAAGATAAAAGAAAACGACTTTTCTCCGGAATTCAACCCTCCGGATGCATTACTCTCGGCAACTATTTAGGTGCTGTTAAAAACTGGGTTGCTCTACAAGATGAATATGATTGCCTGTTTTCCGTGGTAGACCTGCACTGCATTACCGTGCGTCAGGATCCCAAGGAATTCAAAAACCGCAGTTTGGATTTTTTCGCTATGCTGTTAGCGGCAGGCATTGATCCGAAAGAGCACGTCCTGTTTTTCCAATCCCATGTATCCTGTCATGCGGAAATGGCATGGCTTCTCAATTGCTACACCTATATCGGCGAACTGCAGAGAATGACACAGTTCAAGGATAAATCTGCAAAACATGCAGATAATATCAATGCAGGTCTTATGACCTATCCCGTTTTAATGGCGGCAGATATTCTTTTGTATCAGGCAGATGCTGTTCCCGTTGGTGCTGACCAGAAACAGCATTTGGAGCTCACCCGCGACATTGCGGTGCGCTTTAACCACGCCTATGGGGACACCTTTAAAATTCCCGAGCCCATTATTCCCAAAGTTGGCGCAAGAATCATGAGCTTGCAGGATCCCACCTCTAAAATGAGCAAATCCGATCCTAACCCCAAAGCTTGCATCAGCATTCTGGATTCCCCCGACACCATCATGAAAAAATTCAAATCCGCCGTTACCGACTCCGAAGCAGAAATTGCTTACCGTGAAGGCAAAGATGGCATCAACAACCTTCTGTCCATCTACTCTGCCGTTACCGGCACATCCATCGAGGATGCAGTGAACACCTTTGCCGGTCAAGGCTACGGCACTTTCAAGGTCAGTGTTGCCGAAGCGGTGATTGAAATGCTCCGCCCCCTGCAGGAAAGATATGCAGAAATCAAGAACGACAAGGCATACATCGAATCGGTATACAAAGAAGGTGCGGAGCGTGCCGGCAGAATTGCCCACCGCACCCTCACAAAAACTATGAAAAAAATCGGTTTTATGATCCCGTAATAAAAACCGATCAGAAAGGTAGAGACCTGTTTTGTCTGAAACAACCATGATGTTCGCCTTTTTATTGGCGTTTGTTGCCGCATTTGCGGCTACCCCCGGTGCCAAATGGCTTGCCGGAAAAATCAATGCCATTGATGTCCCCAAAGATGGACGTCGTATGCATAAAAAACCCATTCCCCGTATCGGCGGATTGGCAATCGTTGTCGGCTTTTATGCCGCCGTTGCCATTTTCTGCCCTATCGACAAAGAAATCATGGGAATTTTGGTGGGTGCGCTGATTTTGGTTGCCCTCGGCATGGTGGACGACACCATGGCACTGAGTGCTTATCTTAAATTCCCTTTGCAGATTGTTGCCGCCGTAATCCCTGTTTTGTGTGGTGTCAATATTGCACAGCTCACACTTCCTAACGGCGGATTTATTCCTCTCGGTGTATTCTCCCCTGTTGTGACCGTGCTTTGGATTGTTGCCATTACCAATGCCGTTAATCTGATTGATGGGTTGGACGGTCTTGCCGTCGGCGTTTCTTCCATTGCCTCTCTGGCACTTTTGGTGATCGCCATTTTGCGTGGAGATTATGTGGTTGCCGTCATGATGGCAGCCCTTGTCGGCTCTTGCTTCGGGTTTTTTCCCTATAATTTCAATCCGGCATCGATTTTTATGGGCGACACCGGTGCGACTTTCCTGGGCTATATTTTAGCCGCCATCTCCGTGCAAGGTGTTTTCAAAGCCTACACCGTCGTGTCCGTAATCATTCCTGTGCTGATTTTAGGTCTTCCGATTTTCGACACCTGCTCGGCAATCATCCGACGTCTGATTCATCACAAGCCGATTATGGCACCGGATAAAAGTCACCTGCACCATAAGCTGATTGACATGGGTTTATCCCAAAGACAAGCCATTTTGGTCATTTACAGCATCTGTATTTTATTGGGACTTAGTGCTATTGTGATTTCCGCAAGCTCTCCCTTGAAATGGATGGTTTTTCTGATTGCCATTGTTGCCGCCCTTGTTATTACCATGGGAACTTTTAAGCGTGTGTGGAACAAGCAAGCGCAAAGTTCTTCCCAAGAAGATGAGGATAAAAAATGAGATCACACCATTTTCTCTTTATTTCCCTTATTTGTGTGTTTCTTTTGCTTTGCGTTGCATGTAATTCTGCCCCCGAACAGTCGGCAGAGCCGACCCCTCCCGATGAAGAAACACAGCTTTCATCAAAAGAAGACAATCCAATAAAAGCTTCGGCAGAAACCCTTTTATCCTCCATGACCTTGGAGGATAAAATTTATCAGTTGTTTTTCGTCACACCCGAGGCGCTGACCGATATGGGATGCGTTACTGCCGCCGGAGAAACCACAAAAAATGCAATCAAAAGCCGCCCCATCGGCGGTGTAATATACTTTGCCAAAAACTTTGAAACCCCCGCACAAACCAAAGATATGCTTTCGGGGATTCAATCCTTCAGCCGCATCCCCTTGTTTCTTGCCGTGGATGAAGAAGGGGGCAGAGTTTCCCGTTTGGGCGCAAACAGTGCCATGAATTTCCCGCACTTGCCGCCCATGGGGACAATCGGTGCTTCCGACGACACAGGCAAGGCATATGATGCAGGTCTTACCATCGGACGAGCTCTTTTTGATTTAGGGCTCAACGTAGACTTCGCGCCCGTTGCCGATGTTCTTATCCATCCCAACAACACAGAGATTGGGGATCGCTCCTTTAGTGCCGATCCGCAAGTGAATGCTTCGATGGTATCTGCCTTCACCAAAGGTCTTATAGAAACCGGCATTGCCCCCACACTCAAGCACTTTCCCGGGCACGGTGCTACGGTCAACAATTCCCATTTGGGCAGAACGGAAAGCACACGTACTTTAGAAGAAATGCGGACAAGTGAGCTTCTCCCGTTTATTTCCGGAATCGAAGCCGGTGCTGATTTCATCATGGTTTCGCACCTGACCGCAACGCAGATTTCCGACAAGCCCTGCACCCTGTCTTCCGAAATTATGACCGATCTTCTGCGCACAGAGCTTGGCTATGAAGGCATTATCATCACCGACTCCATGCAAATGGGTGCTATCACAAACAGCTACTCTTCCGGAGAAGCCGCCGTTATGGCACTGTCCGCCGGCGCGGATATGATCCTCATGCCCTACAGTCTGACAGATGCAGTGCAAGGTGTGAAAAATGCAGTTGAAAAAGGTACGCTTTCAGAATATACCATCAATGAAAAAGTTTATAGAATCTTAAACATAAAAGAAAAATACAATTTATTGCCTTAACAAAAACGCTCTCACAACGAAAAAAGCACCCAACATGAGGGTGCGTCTTAGGGATTTTTATCCCGGAAGTAAATCCAAAAACAAACCGCTTTGTTTTTGCAGCTGACATAAACTCTGTATTCGATATTTGCTGGTACACATTAGCAAGAAAAATATCTGAGGACGTTGCACCGGAAGATAAAGGAACAGAGGAAGCAAAACCAAAAGGTATTATATTGACATGTCCTTTCTGCGGTGACGCATTTGTGCGAAGCAGCAAACGAGCAGTCACTTGCGGTAAACCAGAGTGTCACAAAGCTCGCAAGCGTATGAATCAGCAGAACAGCCGCAAGCAGCGAAAGATAAAAGAACTTCAAAACAAGAATAAATAAAGGAAGACCAGTCATATTAAGCAACAGCTTGTGTGGCTGGTCTTTTTTGTATGTAAAATAGTGCAAAATTCTTCAACACCCTTGACTTTTTATTAAAAGTATGTTAGTATGTTTACATACATACTTTATGGAGGTGAAAACGGATGGCTACGGATAAAAAAGCGTTTGGCAATTTCCTTCGGGAAATGATAAGCCAGACAAAAATATCTCAGGCTGCTTTTTATGAAGCTGTTGGTATCACAAAGCCATATTTTTATGACATATTATCCGGCAAAGTCAATCCCCCACCACCGGATGTGCAGTATAAAATGCTTGAAAAACTAAAAGTTGATGATAAGCAGAGAAAGAAATTTCTAAACTTAGCCGCCGAAGGACGCAGCGAAATCCCTGCAGACATTGCAAAATTGATTACGGATAATCCGCGGCAGCTTGAAAAAATACGAACAACACTTACAGCACTGCTTGTAAAGCAGAGATAGGAGGATAGATATGGCAGCATTACAAGAGCTTATTGCGAAAATAGAAAACCCAGAGCTTCGTGCACAGATACAGGAAGCAGCAGACAAGGCGTTAAAGCATAAACAGTTTGGACTTGTATTTGAGGAACACCTGCCGGAATGTACTCCTCTTTACGACGTCCCTGTAAGAAAAGGAAAGCGTGTATCTCTGAAGACAGGCAAGGTAAGCGAAACTTATAAAGTATTGGAAATTCAAGGCGGCAAAGCAATTTGTTTGCCAAAGGACAGCAAAGAAGCAGTTGAACTTTCGATAGAAGACCTTGTTGTAACGGCAGAATTTGGTGAACCAATATATCCGTGCTTAATGCCACTTGACGAGGTATGCAACGCACCGGACAGCGAACTTTGGCATACTCTTATTGAGGCGGACAATTATCACGCACTTCAGCTTCTTGAATATCTATATGGTGGCAAGGTGGACTGTATTTATATTGACCCGCCTTATAATACAAGGGACAAAGATTGGAAATATAATAACGATTACGTTGATACTAATGACGAATATAGACATTCCAAGTGGCTGTCAATGATGAAAAAACGCCTTACTTTAGCGAAAAGATTACTCAACCCTAATGATTCGGTTCTTATCGTTACTATAGATGAAAAAGAGTATTTACATCTGGGATGCTTGCTGGAAGAAATGTTTTCTGAAGCAAGAATTCAGATGGTCAGTATTTCAAACAATCTCGCCGGAGTGCAAAGAACGACTGAGTTTTCTAGAAATGATGAATTT
>JAFPCL010000213.1 GCA_017390225.1 Clostridia bacterium | reverse complement strand
TCGTTCGCCTGCTGCAAGAGGGCGCGTGTCTTGCCGATGATGTGGCGGTGGCGTGCGAAATGAGCGCTGCGCAGCTGGCATCTGTGGTAACGATGCTGCAGATCAAAGGCATCGTTTTGAGAAATCACAGCATGTCCCGTAAAGCTGCCGGTCGTCTTGTCATATTGGGCAGTCAGCACTTCAATGGAATTGGTGATTCCCTCGATATCCTCCTGGTTTTCATCGGTGATCTCCCCGCTTTGGGTATAGACCACACGGATCGAATCGCCATCAGTGCACACATCAAACTCGATCTCCGCACCGCTGTTGCTGTCCACTTTTTGAGGTGCGCTCCAGGTATCTGTTTCGCTGTCATAGATGCTGAAGCTGAGCTTTTGGAAGTTATAGCCCTCTGTTCCGTCGTCATCCAGGAACAGCATCATAGTGGTGCCGCCCGCAGTGATTACCTGAGGCTCGATCCGGTCATAGGCAGAGGTCTGCAGGATCAGCTGCGGATCGTCAGAATCTCCGTAGGTCACCATATTCAGCCAGCCACTTCGGTCTATTAAAATAGCTGATCTATTTTTTATTATCATTTATATTCAGCCGGACACGCCGCACTTATAAAATGAAAAAACTTCCTGTATAACATTTTGCATTTCACACATACTATGATTGCTCCCGACAAAAGCGGAGCGGAAAATTTGAATGTTTAAAACAGGAGTTGAAAAAACGAATGGCAAGAAATAAGACTATGGTACCCGAAGCAAAGGCAGCAATGGATCGTTTCAAGATGGAAGCTGCCAATGAAGTCGGCGTAAATTTGACCAATGGCTACAACGGCAACTTGACCTCTAAGCAGGCAGGCTCTGTTGGTGGTCAGATGGTTAAAAAGATGATTCAGCAGTACGAAAACAACATGAAATAAGTTTGTTTTTATCAAGATAAAGCCCTCGGGATTTTTCCCAAGGGCTCTATTTTTTTATGACAGTGTTAAACAAGAAAAGGAATATGATGCGCCTCGGCATAGCTTTGTGCATAAGAGCCTTGCGGCGTGCAGATATAAAGCTGTGAGCAGCCTTCAAAGGCGTTTTCTGCAATCGATGTGATTTCTGTCGGGATAAAGATATAGCGTAAATCACGGCATCCGAAAAATGCCTTTTCGGGAATAGCGGTCAGCGTGTGGGGAAGTGAAAGCGTTTCCAAAGAAACACAGTCGGAAAAAGCACCTTCGCCCAATTCTTCAATTTTATCAAACATAAACACGGTGCGAAGACTTTCGCAAGCCCGAAAAGCATTTTTTTCGATTGCTTTGGCATCCATGGGCAGGATGATGGCGGATAAGGCACAGCAACCGTCAAAGGCACTTTCTTCGATTCGCTCGATACCGTCGGACAGAGCGATGGTAGCAAGAGATGTGCATCCCGAAAAGGCGTGGGGCGGAATTGCTTCCACATAGCGGGGAATATAGGCATGGGTCAAATCGGTATTGCCGGAGAACATCCCGGGCAAAATGTGCCGCAGGGTTTTCGGCAAAGAAATTTCCGAAGCCGGCGGATAGTAAAACAATGTGGTTTCGGAGGCGTTGAAAATCGGCTTTGTAATCGTTGTGCCGGAAAAAGCCTCGGGATCTAAATATTCGATGCTGTCGGGCAAGGTGATAGCCGACAGCTTGGCACATTCACCAAATGCATTGGCTTCGATTCGTTTTAAGCCTTCGGGCAGGTGGATGCAAGACAGGGTAGAGTTTCCTAAAAAAGCACCCACGGCAATCGTTGCTACGGAAGACGGAACGGAAAATTCCGTTTCGGTCAGGCCGGTAGGATAGCGGAACAGACAGGTTTTTGATGCATTATATACGGGAGCGGAAAGTGCGGCACAGCGATAGAATGCTTTTTCGCCCACATGGGCAACACTGTCGGGAAGCATGATTTCCGTCAGATCCACACAGCCCTCAAAGGCAGAAGAACCAATCGACAAAAGGGTATCGGGAAAGACAACCGAACGAAGCCGAGAAAATCCCTTGAAGGCGGCGGCACCAATCTCTTTGATGCCGTCGGGAATTTGTGCACAGGTGATTTTTTGGTCGGTGCATTGCACGAGAATATCGTTTTGGATAGAAAATGAATCAGATACAATCATAGGTGTCGCTCCTGTAGGTTAATTTATAAATCAAATGTCGAATTTATTTTACCATACTTTTGCATAAAAGGCAATAGGCACATTTTAGGATGCCAAAACATATCCTATAATCGAAGGAGTTTTATGGCAAGGAGGAAGTTTATATGGAAAAAAACAATCAAGGCATTGATATGCAAAACGGCGTGCCGATGTATGTTCCCGCTCTTCTTTTGGGCACAATCCCCATTCTGATTGCCGGGAGATTCATTCCGCAGACCATGCCGCAAAAACAACAAACCGAAGAGAATAAAGAAAATATGCCGCCCCTGTTTATGCCCGGTGGCGGAAGCTTTCCGTTTCCTGAAAGTATGTAATATGAAGGGGAAAGTTGCAGAAGATGAAACACCGAATCTTTTTTCTAAAAAGCAAAAGAGCTGCCACACGCGTGACAGCTCTTTGTGAGCTTTGATTATTCTTCCTCAGCCTTTGCAACAGTAACGACCTGCTTGCCATTGTAATATCCACAATCGGAGCAGACATAGTGCGGACGAATCCATGCACCGCATTTTTTGCATCTTGTCATGCCGGGAACAGCGAGCTTCCAGTTTGCTCTTCTCTTATTACGTCTTGCTTTAGAAGTTTTCCCCTTGGGTACTGCCATGTTATCCACCTCGTCTTTCGGAATCTTTTCAAAAATCTTTTGTTATTATAGCAGATAACACAGGAATTGTCAACAATAAAAATGCAATTTTTTTATTTTTTTTGATTCGATGGATTT
>JAFPCL010000212.1 GCA_017390225.1 Clostridia bacterium | reverse complement strand
CCCTCTACGACACCCTTTTCAATTTTTTTGTAACCGCCGGTTACTGCTTCGGCAATTTTCTCATTTGCCTTTACAATTTTGCTTTGCGCCATATCTGTATATTTTCCTCCGATCAGATTGATCCCGAGAAGCAGTACAACAATCCAGACAACCGTTCCCGTAAAAATGTTTAACAATAAGATATCCCCCGATTCCAGGCCGGAAAAGGACACGACCATGGACCGTTGCATTGTGTAAACGGAAACACACGCATCGGCCAATGAGATATTGCAAAGTGTCTTTGACACAGGGGAAGCGGATCGCTTTGCTTTTACCATGCCGATCACAGCAATCGCAATCTTCGTAAATGTGTATGTTGCGATGGTAATCATTACAATTTCGTGAAAGGCGGTGCCTCTGTCTTTCACGGCGGACAGGATGTTCACGCCCACGATGCAGACGGAAAGCACGACCAGCAAGATCCCCGTTATGCGCCGTGCAAACAGCTCGGTATCATAGCTGCCCTTCGCTTTCCGTTTCACCTGCAGCACGGAAAACCTTGTAATTGCAAGTACGGTATAATATGCACCCACTGTAATAAACCACCACGAATAGGAAAGAAACCCGATCAAGCAGTTGCCGATTGCGTAGGCAACGTTGCATGCGAGACTGGTATAAGGGCTTCTTACAAGACGGAATGCTTTCATTTGATGCCTTTTATCATCGGAATGAGCGCGATCAGCATGATGATCCCAAGCAAACCGATGAGCGTGCCCCAAATGATTTGCTCCCACACAAGGCACATACACATACCGGTGCCAAGCACCAGGACGGCCACAACGGCATACAGGATGCGGAAGACATTTTTTCCGTTCATCTTGGGCAGCTTTTTGTTTTCCATTTTGCACCAGATCAGCGCCGTGATCGCGCCGAGCACAATACCGGCAGCGCCCATAATGACACCCTCTGTGAAGGCGTTCCACTCAGGCAGAAGCGCCATGCACATGCCCAGAGCGAAGAGTACCCCGCTCACAGTCCCGAATACCAAGGCGAAAAAACTACTTTTCTTCATTGCGAAATCTCCTTTTATTAAACCAACACTTGTTTGCTTATTGCATTGGTAGTATAATCTGTCTGGAAAAGCAAAACAATCAGCAATTGACCCACAGTTGTTGGAATAATGAGGGATGATTGTGAACGTAAAAAACAACAAGCGGCGCAGAGAGTCGCAGGAGAAAATTGAACGGGCGTTTATAGAGCTGCTGCAGACCCGCGAAATCAAAGACATTACCGTTTCGGATCTGATTAAAATGACAGAATTGAACCGCAGCACATTCTACGCAAACTACATGGATATATTTGACCTTGCCGATCAAACGAGAGAAAAACTGGAACATGAATTCAGCGATCTGTTTGCCGATTATGATTATTTTAATGAGCGTACCGGCGCGCTGAAGATGTTTACACATATCAAAGAAAACCAGATTTTCTACAAAACGTATTTCAAGCTGTGCTATGATGAAAAATTTTTAATCTCAAAATATGATGCAAAAAGGGCCGAAAAAGAACACATAAGCAATAACCTGAAGTATCATATTGAGTTTTTCAGAAACGGGCTGAATGCGATCATAAAGCTTTGGCTGGCAGGCGGCTGCCAGGAATCTCCCGAAGAAATGGCAGAGGTTTTAACGCAGGAATACAGAGGAAGATGAATACTGTCTGTTTTCCATAAACAAAGCGGCAGCGAAACAAAACACCATCCGATTTCGGATGGTGTTTTTGCTTGGTATGGGCATTCGGGAGGTGGATTTGAAAGGCGGCTCTTAGCGGCATGCCGGTGGCATGCCGCAACCGCCGTGGCTTTTCCGCAGAAAAGCAAATCCACCTTTCCCCTTGCAAATATCGTTCTTTTCGGTTACACTATCTATATAATAGTTTTTTAATTTTTTGTGCAAGGAGAAATCTGCATGGAGATCCTCGCCTACATAT
>JAFPCL010000211.1 GCA_017390225.1 Clostridia bacterium | reverse complement strand
TGGGCATGATTGCCATCGGTGCCGGCGGCCTCGACGTTGCCGTTGCCATGGGCGGCGGTGCATACTTTATCACTTGCCCCAAGGTTGTCCGCGTAGAGCTTGTCGGCAAGCTTCGTCCTTGGGTTGCCGCCAAAGATATTATTTTAGAAGTTCTTCGCCGTTTGTCCGTGAAGGGCGGCGTGGGTAAAGTCATGGAATACACCGGCGAAGGTGTTGCTACCCTGTCCGTGCCCGAACGTGCCACTGTCACCAACATGGGTGCAGAGCTGGGTGCAACCACATCGATTTTCCCGTCGGATGAAATCACTCGTCAGTTCCTTGCCGCCCAGGGAAGAGAAGAAGACTGGGTGCCGCTTTGCGCCGATGAAGATGCAGTATATGATGAATCCATCACCATTGATTTGTCCGCTCTTTCGCCGATGGCGGCTTGCCCCCATTCTCCCGACAACGTAAAACCCGTGTCCGAGCTTGCCGGCATGAAGATTGATCAGGTGTGCATCGGCTCTTGCACCAACAGCTCGCTTTTAGACCTTTTGAAGGTTGCCTATATCTTAAAAGGAAAAACTGTTGCAGATAGTGTGTCTCTGTCGGTTGCGCCCGGCTCTCGTCAGGTGCTTCGGATGCTCTCGGATATGGGTGCACTCTCCGATATTTTAGATGCCGGCGCTCGTGTTTTGGAATGTGCCTGCGGCCCCTGCATCGGCATGGGACAATCCCCCAATTCCGGCGGTGTGTCCCTGCGTACCTTCAACCGCAACTTTGAAGGTCGCTCCGGCACCAAGGATGGTCAGATTTATCTGGTTTCTCCCGAGGTTGCCGCTGTGTCCGCCATTACAGGCGTGTTCACCGATCCTTCCGAATTTTTAGGCGATATGCCCGAATTTACAATGCCCGAAAAATTCACCGTGCACGACAACATGGTCGTTGCCCCGGCTTCTGCCGAAGAAGCAGGAGAAGTGGAAATCCTGCGCGGGCCCAACATCAAGGCATTCCCGATTGCAACCGCACCGGAAGAAAATCTTTCCTGCGCTTGCTCCTTGAAGGTTGGCGATAATATCACCACCGACCATATTATGCCTGCCGGTGCAAAGATTCTGCCCCTGCGCTCCAATATTCCCGCCATTTCCCGTCACTGCTTCGCCGTGTGCGATGCAGGTTTCCCCGAACGTGCCGAAAGCCTCGGCAAGAGCGTTGTGGTGGGCGGTGAGAACTACGGACAGGGTTCTTCCCGTGAACATGCGGCACTGGCACCTTTATATCTCGGCGTGAAAGCCGTCATCGTCAAATCCTTTGCCCGTATTCACCGCGCGAACCTCATCAATGCCGGCATCGTGCCGTTGACCTTTAAAAATCCTGCCGATTACGACGATTTGGCACAGGGCGACAATCTGGCATTTGACGGCTTCAAAAAGGCACTGGAAGAAGGCACACCCGTGCTCGTGAAAAACGAACGCACCGGAAAAACCTATGAACTGGCTTCCGATTTGAGCGACCGTGCCCGCGATATTTTGCTGGCAGGCGGACTTTTGAACTATACCAAGAGCAAATTGCAGTAAGGGAGAGAATACGATGGCTAAAATTCAGATGAAAACCCCCATCGTCGAAATGGACGGCGATGAAATGACCCGTGTGCTGTGGCAAATGATTAAAGATTTGCTCATCACGCCTTATATCGATTTGAAAACAGAATATTACGATTTGGGGCTCCCAAACCGTGATGCAACAGACGATCAGGTGACCCTCGATGCCGCCAAAGCAACAGAACGCTTGGGCGTTGCCGTCAAGTGCGCCACCATCACCCCCAATGCCGCCCGTGTGAAGGAATACAATTTGAAGGAAATGTGGAAATCCCCTAACGGCACAATTCGTGCATATTTAGACGGCACGGTATTCCGTGCGCCGATCCTGGCAGAGGGCATCCGCCCCTTTATTCCCACATGGACAAAGCCCATCACCATTGCCCGTCATGCCTACGGCGATATTTATAAAAACACGGAAAGCTTTGTGCCCCAAGGCGGCAAGGCTGAGCTTGTGGTGACCGATGCGGAAGGAAATGAAACCCGTCAGCTGATTCATGATTTCAAAAAATCCGCCGGCGTGGTGCAAGGCGTTCATAATTTGGATGCTTCCATCGAAAGCTTTGCCCGTTGCTGTTTCTCCTTTGCACTCGATACCAAGCAGGATGTGTGGTTTGCCGCAAAGGACACCATCTCCAAGACCTATGACCACCGCTTTAAAGATATTTTTGCCGAGGTTTTTGAAAAAGACTATAAGGCAGATTTCGAAAAAGCCGGTATTTCCTATAATTATACATTGATTGACGACGTGGTTGCCCGTGCTGTGCGCTCCGACGGGGGCTTCATCTGGGCTTGCAAAAACTACGACGGCGATGTCATGAGCGACATGGTGGCTACCGCCTACGGTAGCCTTGGCATGATGACTTCGGTTCTTGTTTCTCCGAACAATGTGTATGAATTCGAAGCTGCGCACGGCACGGTCACACGCCATTATTATAAATACAGAAACGGCGAATCCACCTCCACCAACAGCATTGCCACCCTCTTTGCCTGGACGGGAGCACTTAAAAAGCGTGCCGAGCTGGACGAGCTTTCCGATTTGTATGATTTTGCCGCCCGTTTGGAAAAAGCGGCACTCGATACCATCGCTTCCGGCATCATGACCGGCGACCTTGCCCGTCTTTCTACACTGGACAACGTGCAGACTGTGGATTCCGAAGGCTTCTTGCGCGCCATTGCCGCTCGTCTGTAAAATGCGCGTTGTTGCATTTATCGGCGAAAGCGGATCGGGCAAGAGCTATCTTTCTCAGCGCGTTGCCGCCCAAAACGGCTTGGACTGCATCATTGACGACGGACTTTTTATCCGCGGCATGACGGTGCTTGCCGGCACTTCGGCGAAAAAAGAGCCCACAAAGCTGGCGTCTGTGCGCCATGCACTGTTTCAAAATCCTGCCTATCAGGAAGAAGTTCGTGCCGCCATCCGTGAAGCCAATCCCGTGGGAATCTTGGTTTTAGCAACATCTTCGGGCATGGCAAATTCCATCCGAAAGGCGCTGTGCTTGCCGGAATATGAAAAAATCATCACCATAGAGGAAGTGGCAACCCCCGAACAAATTGCCACGGCACGCCATTTTCGGGATGACGAAGGCTGTCATGTTGTTCCCGTGCCGACCTTTGAGCTTCGAAAGTCCTTTTCCGGTACGGTTTTAGACTCCATGCGCGAATGGATTTCCGACTTTGGCGGCAAAAAACAGCCCACGGAAAAAACGGTGGTGCGCCCGGCATTCAGCTATATGGGTGAGTTCACCATTTCTGATGCCGTGCTTTGCGCGCTCTGCCGCCGCGCGGCAGAGGAAACCCCCGGGATTCTGTCCGTGCTTCACTGCGCTGTGCCGCAATCGGGTGCATTGTATATAGAGCTTATGGTAGATATAGAAACCGCCGTGAAAGCTGTTGCTTCCCAAGCGGCAAAAAATGTCCTGCAATCGGTGGAAGAACACACCGGCATGGGCATTTCGGAAATCACCTGCGTGGTGCGGAATGTGGCAGAAAGAAAATAAAAAAATTCTGACGAAAGATTGTTTCGGCGTATAGTATAATTTTTAGTGAAAATAAAATAAATAATGTTATGGAGGTGGAAGTGTGTGCACGCAAGAAAAATTGAATTTGATTCTTGAGGAGTTTGCGAAGCAAATAAAAATCATATTTTCTAATAGATTAAATGAAGTCATTTTATTTGGCTCATATGCTCGTGGCGATTTTGACAGTGAATCTGATGTGGATATTGCCATTTTAGCTGATATTGCAAAGGAAGAAGAAAGTGCATATGCACGGCAATTGATTCGCATTATGGGAGATATATATGAAAAGTTTGATTATTGTGTTGTATTATCGCCGATTGTGATTAGCTATTCTTTTTATCTTGAGTGGAAAGACACATTGCCATTCTATAAAAATGTTGCCGGAGAAGGGGTGCGTATCGTTGCATAGCGAAAAAAGTAAGACCTTATCACGGTATAGACTGGAACAAGCGGAAGAATTTTTAAACAGTGCTGTTAAAAACATATTTAGAACAAATATGGGAAAAGTAAAGTTTTGCTTTGTGTAATATTCTTTAGAAAAAACAATAAAAAATAATAACAAAAAAAGAAATCTGTTTTTTGCAGATTTCTTTTTTTAACCCCTTTTTTATACATTTGGTTTTCGAAACATATAATAGAAAATCCCAAAAAGGAGGAAATGAAAATGAAGAAAATGAAAAAACTGATCTCTTGGGTTCTGGTACTTATGCTGCTGATGAGCGTGTCCGCTTTTGCCAAAAAGCCGATGCGGGAAAAGCCGGAACAAACGGAAGAAACGGTAGCCACGGAAAACACGGAAGAAACCAAAGAACAAGCCAAGGAAAAAGAAGAAAAGAAACATCACAAGAAGGATCAAAAACCGGGCAAGGAATTCGAAAAAACGGAAGATATCGAAGATGAAGTCGTTAAAGATAAGGATGAAGTTGAAGCAC
>JAFPCL010000210.1 GCA_017390225.1 Clostridia bacterium | reverse complement strand
GGAAGCTCCTTCTGTGTACGAATCGCAGAAGCGGAAATCGAATAATGAAAAAAGTTGCGGCGAAAAAACCGCAACTTTTTTTATAAATTCTCAAAAAAATCCCGAAGTTTGGGGTCTGACAAATCCTCACTTGCGTTGAGGTCTCGGATGCGGCGGAAGATTTCTTTTTCCGCACCTAAAAGTGCCGCATCAAATTCTGCGGCAGGAATGCGCTTGGCACCGGTGCCCCAGATAATCATCTGCACCAAGCCGTCGGAGGTGACGACGGAAACTTTGTGTTTTCGGCTGAGCTCGTGGGAGGTCTTTTCAATATAGCTGTCGGCAGTTTCCGCTTCTTTTGTGTAGACAACATAAATATCATTGATTTTTTCAATGTTTCTTGTGTGTCCTTTGACTTTATAGGCATCAAATACCAAAATGATCTCTTGGCTGTGCAAAATGCGATAGCAACACAGGCGGCGGATGAGCATTTGCCTTGCATGCTCCATTAGCTCGGGATCGTTGTCGATGCCTTGGGTGGCAAACAGGAGATTATAGCCGTCGATTAAAATATACTCCGGAGCATCGGGGTCGTATTTTGGCTTGGAGGAATGATATGTTGCCGCCTCTTTTTTCTCTTTCGGTGTGTGCATGGCGGCCATTTTCGGTGTTTTGATTTTCCCATAGGTGCGCTCAAAGATTTGCATTAAAAGCGCATCGTCGGCAAAGCTTTTTTGCGGCACACGGGGAGCAGAAGGGGCGGAAGCGACTGTTTTGGGCTTTAGAATGCTTTCTATATGCATATAATCTTCTACCTCTTGCCAAGGAACAACAAAGCCTGCGCCGTGACTGCAAAACACAGAGTCGGCAGAATTGATGATATCGCTGTCCGGGTCGTAGCCAATCTCGGCGATGATGCTTTCGGGGCTTTTCACCGGTGCATAGCCTGCATTTTCAAAGGAAAGCTTTCCCTTGCCGTGGGTGTAGACCGTGACTTCCTTCTGATAGTCACGAATGGTGCGAAAGGGGGCTCGCCCCGTGAGATATGCGCCGTCTTCGGTGAATTCGGGAGCATTTATCATGCCACCCATGGTTTCTATGTCGAGAACTGCTCTGCCGATGTTTTCCTGTGGCAAGGTTAAAGTAAACGAAGCAAAGGGCTCTAAAAGAATGCTTTTAGCCCCGCGCAGACCGTGCCGCACCGCACGATAGGTGGCTTCGCGGAAATCGCCGCCCTCGGTGTGCCTCTGGTGCGCACGTCCTGCCTTCACCGTAATTTTCATGTCGGTGATGGGAGCGCCGGTGAGCACGCCGATGTGCTGTTTTTCTTGCAGATGCGTTAAAATCAGGCGTTGCCAGTTTTTGGCGAGTATTTCTTCCGGGCAATCGCTTTCAAAGACAAGCCCACTGCCGACAGGAAGCGGCTCTAACAGCAAATGCACTTCGGCATAGTGGCGCAGGGGCTCAAAATGCCCGACACCCTCCACGGGGCTTTCGATGGTTTCTTTATAGCAAATGCCGCCGTTTTCCAAACGAACGGACAGGGAAAATCGCTCTTTTAGCACACGGGTTAAAATTTCAATTTGCACATCGCCCATAACTTGAATCTGAATTTCCGACAGACGGTCGTTCCAAAGCACATGGAGCTGATTTTCTTCCTCCTCCAGTTTTTTCAGCTTTAAAAGTGTCGTATGCGGATCGGCGTTTTCGGGGATAACACGATAGGAAAACACGGGAGACAGCAGGGGAGAGGAAAGATTCGGTGTGTTTCCCAAGCCTTCGCCAATGTAAGTCTTGGAAAGCCCCGAAATGGCGCAGACCGTGCCGGCAGGTGCTGTGGGGATGCTTTTGTATTTATTGCCGGAATATATGCGGATCTCGCTGACTTTTTCTGTCCAGTCCTGCCCCGACAGGCTGTCACGCACGGACAGTGCACCGCCCGTGATTTTTAAGTGGGTGAGCCGTGTGCCTCGTTCATCCTCGGAAATTTTATAGACCAGCGCTCCGAAATCTTCCGCATACGTTGGTGCAAGTGTAAGAGAAGACAGGCTTTCCAAAAATTCCAAAACGCCGCTGAATTTTAAGGCAGAGCCAAAGAAGCACGGGAACACAAAGCGACTGCGGATGGCTTCCTGAAGCGATGATTCGCAAATCGTTTCCGTGGTCATATATTCTTCCATCAAGGCTTCCGAACACAGCGCAGCGGATTCAAAGAAAGCTTCATTTCGAGGTGCATCAAAGGGCACGATGTTGCCGCTTAAATTTTTCGAAAGCGCCGTTATCAGCCAATCTTTTTTTGCCCCCGAAAGATCCATTTTGTTGACGAAAATAAAGACGGGCACATGATATTTTTCCAAAAGCCGCCAGAGGGTTTTGGTGTGCCCCTGTGGCCCGTCGGTGCCGCTGATGACCAGAACGGCATAGTCCATGGCAGGAATCGAGCGCTCGGCTTCGGCGGCAAAGTCCACGTGCCCCGGGGTGTCCAAAAGTGTAAATTCCGTGTCCCCGAAGGAAAACACGGCTTGCTTGGAAAAAATCGTGATGCCGCGCTCTCTTTCCTGCACATCGGTGTCTAAAAAGGCATTGCCATGATCCACACGCCCTGCTTGACGGATTGCCCCCGAGGTATATAAAAGTGCTTCGGAAAGAGTGGTCTTTCCTGCATCAACATGGGCAAGAATGCCGAGAGAAATCTTCTTCATACAACTTATCCTTTGTTAAACAGGTGTTGCAAAAATACAACACCTGTTTTTTTATTTATTTTATTGTAATTTAGCGACGATTTTATCGTCTTCCACGTCAACAAAGACATGGCTTCCGGGCGTGAGGTCGCCCTTGATATACAGGGTGGCAATGGCATCCTCCACGGTGTTTTGCACTTTGCGCGCTAAAGGACGTGCACCGTTTTTCTCGTCGGTGCCGTTTTTCACCAGCCATGCCTTGGCGGCATCGGAGGCTTCGAAGGTGACAGCTTTTTCTGCCAGCATATAGGCAATATCCCGAAGCATATTGTCGAGAATCGGGAACAGCTCTTTTTCCGTGAGATGCTCAAAGACAACAATTTCGTCGATACGGTTAAGGAACTCGGGACGGAACAGCTTTTTCATGGCGGAGTCTACTTTATCGGATACGGCAGAAGCGGAAGAACCAAAGCCGATTTGTGCGCCATTCCAGTCGAAGCCTTCATTGGAAGTCATGATAATGACGGTGTTTTCAAAGGAAATGACCTTGCCGTGGCTGTCGGTGACTCTGCCGTCGTCTAAAATCTGCAAAAGAATGTTGTGGATATCGGGGTGGGCTTTTTCAATTTCATCCAACAAAATAACACTGTAGGGACGGCGGCGCACCTTTTCCGTGAGCTGACCGGCATCGTCGTAGCCCACATAGCCGGGAGGAGAGCCGATGATTTTGGAAACGGCATGCTTTTCCATATATTCGGACATATCGAGGCGAATGATGGACTCTTCATTGTCGAACAAAAGCTCGGCGAGTGCTTTGGCAAGCTCGGTTTTACCCACACCGGTGGGACCGACGAAAATGAAGGAAGCAGGCTTCTTCTTTTTCTTGAGACCGGCACGACTGCGGCGGATGGCACGGGCAACGGCGGAAACGGCGTTGTCTTGCCCTTTCACGCGCTTATGCAGTTCGTCTTCCAGCCTAAGAAGCTTTTCGGTTTCCAGCTCCGTGATTTTCTGCACGGGAATTTTTGTCCAGCTTTCAATGACTTCGGCGATATGGTCGGGAGTGATTTCAATGCGTGTGCACTTGGCGGTCAGCTCTGCCTGTTCGCTTTCAAATTGTAGCTTCTGTGTGCGAAGACGTGCAATCAGCTCATAGTCGTCACTGCCGTTGTCTTCAATCTTTTTCAGCTCTTCATTGACCCATGCCAGACGTTCGGTGACTTCCTCCAGGCGCACCAAATCCTCCGTGTATAAATTGGCTTTGGAGCCGGCTTCGTCAATCACGTCGATGGCTTTGTCGGGCAAATAACGGTCGGTGATATAGCGCTCGGATAAAATAACGGCACTACGGACAACCTCGTCGGAAATCACGACATGATGATAATCTTCATAATAGCCTTTGATGCCTTGGAGAATTTCAATGGTATCCTCAATGGAAGGCTCATCTACAATGACCGGCTGGAATCTGCGCTCTAACGCCGAGTCTTTTTCAATATGCTTGCGATACTCGGTCAGGGTGGTGGCACCAATCACCTGAATTTCGCCGCGGGCCAAAGCAGGCTTTAAGATATTGGCGGCATTCATGGCACCGTCGGCATCACCGGCACCGACGATATTGTGAAGCTCGTCGATGACTAAAATCACGTTGCCGAGCTTTTTGGTTTCGTCGATAATGGCTTTCATACGGGCTTCAAACTGACCGCGGAACTGGGTGCCGGCAACAATGGCGGTGAAGTCTAAGGCATACACTTCTTTTTTGAGAAGCTTGGCGGGAACTTTCTTTTCGTGGATTTTCAGTGCCAAGCCTTCGGCAATGGCGGTTTTGCCTACACCGGGTTCACCTAAAAGCACCGGATTGTTTTTGGCGCGGCGATTTAAAATCTGGATCACACGGTCAATCTCTTTATCTCGGCCGATGATGCGGTCAATTTTTCCGTCTCGGGCTTTCTGGGTGAGATTGATGCCGAACATATCGAGATTTTTTCTCTTTTTCTCTTTTTTCTTTTCTTTCTTCTTTTCGTCACGGGTTGCCTGACCGCCGGCTTCAAAAAAGCTGAAGGGAGCGGCAGAGCCGTCTTCCTCTTCATCCTCTTCTTCATCAGAGGGGAAACCGTCGGAAAGAGCAAATTCGTCGCCCAGCTGATCGCCCATTTTCTGCATTAAATCATTGATGGCAGGCAGATTCAGCTCGCGGGCACAGCTGAGGCAGAAGCCCTCTTGGGTGGATTTGTCTTCGATGACTTTGGTGATAAAAAGAACCGCAGGGTTCTTTTTGCATTTACAGCACATGATCATAGGGATATTCGTTGCCTTTCTGTCCACAAAGCTATATATAAAAACCGCACGCACCGCCGTGGACAAGCGGAGGGCAAAGGAGAATATTCAAATACAGGATTCAGTATAACATAGATGCACGAAAAATGCAAATATAATTTCATGGAAAAAATATTTTTATATTGAATATTCTAAAATAATTATGTATAATAGAAAAATAAGGAGGGGTGTGTATGCTTTATCTGGGCATTGACGGTGGCGGCACAAAAACGGAATTTTGTGTGGCAGACAGTAGTGGGCAAGTGATTTCCCGCACGGTTTTAGGGCCATCCAATCCGGTAGATATCGGAATAGAGGAAACAATTTCGGTGTTAAAAGAAGGTGTTTTTGCCGTACTCCCTCAAAAATTACAGCAGGAAACCTCCGTGTTTGCCGGCATCGCCGGT
>JAFPCL010000209.1 GCA_017390225.1 Clostridia bacterium | reverse complement strand
TGGCTCTTTGTTTACTAATGTTTTCTGGCTTGTTTGCCATAAGGTCTTGTCTTTCGACAAGTTCTGTACTCAAGTTTTACTTGAGCCCTTACGCTATTTAATTTTCAAAGTCCGCTGCTCTTAAGAGGCTTGTGATGTCCGCTCCCCTCAAGCGCAAGATAGATTATAGCACAAGCTTTCCCGTTTGTCAACACTTTTTTCAACAAAATGTTATACATCTTTTTGCACAAAAACAAACCCCCGTTTTGTGCATTTTGCACAACAGCTCAATTTTAATTGAAAATCGGCACTAAAAGCACATCTCCCGGATATAATGTATTCTCTGCTCCATCATTGATCCTTTTTATCTCACGAACTGTCTTTCGCACATCTTCTGATAAATCCGTATATTCGCCTGCAATGCTCCAGAGGGTATCTCCGGGGGAAACGATAACTTCCTGATAAGTGACGGATTTAGTGTCTCCCCATGCATAAGCTGTTATGCACAACAGTGTAAGAACAACCATCAGTAAAACAAACAAGCGATTTCTTCTCATTCTTTGCTTTTCTTTTTTTAATCTGAATCTTCTTACATTCGACATATTTCATTCTCCTTTTTATCGAACATTTGTTCTTTTTCTTGATTATAACAGAACATTTGTTCGGTGTCAAGCTTTTTTTTGATTTTTTTCGAACAAATGTTTGCTTTTTTGATTTAGATGTGCTATAATAACATTAAGACCAATTTATTATATGTATAAGGAGTATCGTCACATGTCAAAAGGAACTGAACGTGAACAACAAATTTTAGATTTTATCATTTCATTTTCCAAAGAAAAAGGTTATTCTCCCTCTGTTCGAGAAATTGCTGCCGCTGTTGGCTTATCTTCCCCTTCTACGGTTCAAACCTATTTAACCAAATTGCAAAATAAAGGGCTACTTCGTAAAGAGAGCTCCCGAAACCGTACTATATTTGTAGAAGATACCGAAACTATCGATGATGCACCGGAGTTTCTTAACGTACCAGTGCTTGGCGAAATTGCCGCCGGTCTTCCGATTCCTGCGCAGACAGATATTATCAGAAACTTTCCTCTTCCGATGGATTTTGCAAAAAACCGTGATGTGTTCATGTTACGCATCAAAGGTGACAGCATGATCAATGTTGGCATCTACGACAGGGATTATGTTGTTATTGAATCTCGTCCGGATGCTGTCAACGGTGATATTGTTGCCGCACTTTTGGAAGATGGCGCAACAGTCAAAACCTTTTACAAAGAAAACGGTCATTTCAGGCTTCAACCGGAAAACGATGCGTTAGACCCTATTATTGTCGATGAGGTTTGTATTTTAGGTAAAGTCGTTGGTGTGTTCCGCCTGTTTTAATCATCTATAAAACAATAAGGAAGAAACTTCTCTGTTTGGGAGGTTTCTTCCTTATTATTACCCATAAATCCACCGATAAATCTTTTGGTACATTTTTATTTTCTTGATATAATTCTCCGTTTCCGGGAATGGAATGTTTTCCAATGTTTTTCCATCTGAACTATAGACCGGATTTTCAAGCCATGTGCGAACATTTCCTTCTCCGGCATTGTACGCCGCAAGCGCAACATATATATCGCCGCCGAATGACTGGCGCAAATAAGCAAGATATGCACAGCCAATTTTTATATTATAGGAAGGATCTGTTAATTCTCCCTGCGGAATGTTTTCCTTGTCGGCAAACCAAGATGCTGTGTTTTCTTTTAGTTGCATCAGCCCCTGCGCATTTTTGGGAGACTGCGCATCAGGCTCAAAATTGCTTTCTGTTTTAATTATCGCAACAACTGTCCAGTATGGAAGCGTATACTCCTGCGCAAAGCTTTTGATTTCTTCTTCGTATCGGTAAGGAAACAATCGATGTATCAAAAGGATTCCGATTACCAGTATAACAATGATGCCCAAAAGCCACCATACCATTCTGTTTTTCTTTTTACGCCTCTTCACAAATCATTCTCCATATCTTCTCGCAACTTAAAATAAAGCTTTCAACATCCGCATTATTTTCCAAAAGATAGTCCGCTTTTTCAGCATAGTAGGCACCGGGTTTTTGTGCTCCCATTCTTTTGGCTGCTTCCGTGTCTGCCATTTCGTCCCTTTGCATGATTCTATTTTTTCTGACTTCATCGGATGCTATGACAACAACGACAACATCACACAATGCTTCCAACCCTGCTTCAAATAAAAGCGGCGCATCGATCACTGCAACGTCTTTTGCCGTTTTTAAAAGAAGCATCAATTCCTCGGTAATGTATTTATGCGTGATTTGATTTAAAACCAATCTTTTTTCTTCGTCCGAAAACACAATGCTCCCCAGCTTCTTTCTGTCGAGCGAACCGTCTTCCGAAAGAATATTTTTCCCAAAGAAATGTATTATTTCCTCCAGTGCTTTCTTGCCCGGCATAACAATTTGCCGAGCAAGCACATCACAATCAATGACAAGGGCACCTTTTTCTTTGAAAAACTGCGATGCCGTGCTTTTTCCCGCACCGGTAGGCCCTGTTAATCCAATAATTCTTTTAGTGCGTTTCATACCAATTTTTCCCCACATTCAAATCGACCTTCAAAGGCACAGACATGGAAAAAGCATTTTCCATCTCTTCACGAACAATGCCGCATACAACGTCCAGTTCCTCTTTTCTGGCTTCTACGATGAGTTCGTCGTGCACCTGCAGAATCAGACGAGAACCGGGGGCTTTCTCTTTCAATTTCCGATATACTTTGTTCATGGCCAGCTTAATAATATCTGCGGCTGTGCCTTGGATGGGCGTGTTCATGGCGGCTCGTTCACCGAAGGAACGAAGATTGTAGTTGGAAGCTTTCAGCTCGGGAATCACGCGACGTCGTCCCAAGAGGGTCTCTGCATAGCCTTTTTCTTTGGCATCCTGCACAGCTTTTTCCATATAGGCGGCAACGCCTTTGTATTTTTCGAAAAAGCCGTTCATATACTTTTTCGCTTCTTTCACAGAGATTCCCAAATCGCCTGCCAATGAGAAATCGGAGATTCCGTATACCATGCCGAAATTCACGGTTTTGGCTTTGGCGCGCATTTCAGATGTGACATCTTGGGGCGCCACCCCAAACACATGGGCAGCTGTTGCCGTGTGGATGTCTTTATCTGACAAAAAGGCTTCTTTCATATCCGTATCATTTGCAATATGCGCCAGAACACGCAGTTCAATCTGCGAATAGTCGGCATCTACCAGTACATAGTCCTCGTTTTGTGCCGTGAACACACGACGGAATTCCCTGCCGATTGGCGTGCGCACCGGAATGTTTTGCAGATTCGGTTCTGTAGAGCTGATACGTCCCGTTGTTGTGATGGTTTGATTAAAGCAGGAATAAATTCGTCCCGTTGTGGGATGAATCACCTGTTGCAGACCATCGGCATAGGTAGATTTCAGCTTTGCCAAATGACGGTAAATCAAGATTTCCCGAACAATAGGATAATTTGCCGCCAGTTTTTCAAGCACATCCGCATTGGTCGAATATCCTGTTTTATTTTTCTTGAGTACGGGCATTCCTAATTTTTCAAACAATATCACACCCAATTGTTTCGGTGAATTGATGTTGAATTCTTCCCCCGCCTGCTGATAAATAGATTCTTCCAACACACGAATTTTATCACCCAATGCTTCTGAAATTTCCATCAACATTTTCTTATCGGCAGATATACCGTGCTTTTGCATGGCATACAAAACCTCGACCAAAGGCATCTCTACTTCTTCTGCCAAAACCAATTGATTTTGTTCTTTCAACTTGGCATAGTACAGTTGATACAAGCGATACACGGCAAAAGCACCGTCACACAATGCATCTTTGTTTTTGTCCGGTGCATCAAACAGTGTGATTTCTCTTTCGAGCTCTTTTAATGTCAGCTTCAAATAATCTTCTGATAATACGCCGAGTGAATAGTCCGATCGGGATGCATTGATAATATATGCACCGATCATCACATCAAAGTACTTACCACGCACCATATACCCTTCTTTATCTAAAGAAAGCATATTATTTTTTATGTCGTACCCGATTTTCAAAACATCTTCGTTTGCAAAAATATCTTTAAACACAGGAAGCTTTTCAGCATCTGCAAAACAGATACTTTCTCGGGACAAAAAGGCAATTCCCTCTTCCGGCACATAGTAGTACACGAAAGAAGAAAGCTCCTTCAGCCTTTCTTCGATCTCTTTTTCTTCAACGGTTATATAAGGAAGATTCCGTTCTGTAGCGCATGGCTCATCTGCTTCTTCCATCGGATGAAGATCCAATCTTTTTATAATCGTCCGAAGCTCCAAACGGTTCAAAATATCATATAACGCCTTATCGTCTTTTTCATCTGTTTTACATCCTTCAAAAGAAAAATCAATCGGAACTTCGCAATTGATTTCCGATAAAGTGCGGCTTAAAAATGCACTCTCTTTTCCTTCTTCCAGTTTTTTTCGCACCGAAGGCGTCAGTGTCAATTCTTCAAATTTTTCATATAAAGCGGCAATACTGCCATGTTCCTGAATCAGAGATACTGCCGTCTTTTCTCCAATACCTTTTACGCCGGGAATATTATCCGAAGTATCCCCCATTAAGCCTTTAACATCAATGAATTCCTTGGGCGAAACACCGTAGCGTTCTTGAACTGCGACAGCATCATATTCTTTTGTTTCGGTTTTACCCATGGAGGTTGTTGTCAATAAAACAACGGTTTTATCTGTTGCCAACTGCAAATCGTCTTTATCGCCCGTGGCAATCCAACACTGCACTTTATTATCTTCGCAAATTTTTGCAACCGTGCCAATGATATCATCTGCCTCGTAGCCTTCCAATTCAAGAATGGAGATTCCCATAGCACGAAGAACTTCTTTCATGACCGGAAGCTGGGCGACAAGCTCTTCGGGCATACCTTTGCGTTGTGCTTTATACTCTTCATACATTTTATGACGAAACGTCGGTGCTTTCAAATCAAATGCCGCCACAATGCCGTCGGGCTTTTTTTCTTCTATAATTTTCAATAAAATATTTAAAAATCCGTAGACAGCATTGGTGTATTCTCCATCGCTGTTGGTGAGCAAGCGCACACCATAGAATGCACGGTTAATAATGCTGTTACCATCTAATACCAAAAGGCTTTTCATGCCATTCCTCCTATTCCTGCACAAGAAGCATAGATTCGTATGCCGTAAGTGCTATCTTGCCGCTGTAGCTTTGTCCGCTCAAAATATCCCGATATGGCTTTTCAAGCATAACATATCCCGCCGCACCTTTGACTTCCAGTACGGCAAGTCCTGCATGGTGTGCCACAACCTGCACATTTTCGGAGGATTCTGCCGCAGGCAAAAGACCGCACTTGCGGTACAAATAGCTGTATTCCCGATTCGTTAGTCCCGTGCCGACAAATATAACCGTTCCTTTGCCGACCTTTCGTTCCGTTATGGCAACGCCCGGCTGATCTTTATAACTTGCAAGCACAGAAGCATCTTTGGCTTCTAACACTTCATAAAAATACTGCCCGACAAAATCCGCCGTATCATTTTCCCAGGAAACATCAAATCGGGCATCCGGAAGCGGAATTTGCCATTTGATGTATACCCCTGCCAATTCTTCCAGAAAAGCCGAAGGAGAATCGGTGTGGCGGCGCATATTTTCATCATAGAAATCCGAGAACGGCCCTACAATCCACGTGCCGCCATTTTCCACCCATGCTTTGATGCGATTTTTAAAATCATACTCTTCCATCATGCACAGCATGGGGCTGACAACCACATCATAATCCGAAAGGTCTGCATATGTGTCAATCACATCAACGGCGATATTGTCCCTTCTTGCGGCGGCATGAGCAGAATTGCGGATAAAACTTTCATATTGAAACCCTTCTGCCAAAGAAGCATAGCGAAATGCCGTGTAGGCATGCTGACCATAGTGAATGGCAAGCTTTGCTTTTTTTATGCCTTGACTGAAGAAATCTTTTCCCTTTGCAAGGGTGTCGGATACGCGCTTGGTATCCTCTGCGGTGTATGTGAGTCGACCGGCACTGTCCAAAACAGCACCGTGAATCAGTTCATGCCCTGAAGGATTGGTTCTGAAGAGCCAGTACATATTGCAGGAACCGCCCCTAAAAAAAGGCAGAATTGCATTGGCATAAGAAAATCCAATCGGAGCATAGCCTCCTGCTGCCGCCGTTCCGCCGGACCAACAGGCACGGGTCTCTGTGACCCAGAAAGGCGCATCTTTAATCGGTCGAATAAAATCATACCAAAAAGAAGTTTCTTCTCCCATAAATTCTTTGCCGTTATAATGATTAAACTGCACCAAATCCAGATTTTTATGCACATCGGTGTAATTCAAAAGACTCATGGGCATCATATCCGTGCCGATAGGGCAATCAAAATACCGACGGATGATATCCGCTTGCCTATTGAGATTTTCAACGATTGCATCAGATGTAGCGCACATCCATGTATACAAAAGTGACGGGTGATGCCATGTGTTTGCCATTGGCGGCTCCACGGTTTCAAAGCTTTCATAAGACAAGCTCCACCGACACATATCCCATGCCTTGTTCAAATTTTCAACAGTGCCGAATTTATTCTGCAAATACTTTTGAAAAGCTTTTGTGCAAATCGGGCAAAAGCAACCGTCATGATATGGATATGGCTCATTATCCAATTGCCAGCCCACAACCGAAGGATGCCCCGCCAAGGCTTTGCACATTTCTTCCGTAATGATTGCACACTTTTCCCGATAAACGGAACTGTTGTGGCAGGTGTGCTTTCTGCCCCCATGATGCACACGCGATCCATCAGACAACATCTGCAGGCATTCCGGATATTTATTCACCAGCCATTGCGGCGGTGTTGCCGACGGTGTGCAAAGCACAACATCAATCCCTGCATCATAAAGCTGATCCATAACGGAAAGCATCCATGAAAAATCAAAATTGCCTTCTGTCGGTTCCATACTGCTCCATGCAAATTCGCCGATGCGCATGGTATTGAGCCCCAAAAGCTTCATTTTTTCAATATCTTCTTTTACGTTTTTCGGATCCCAAATTTCAGGATAATACGCCGCACCATGTCTTAACTTCATTTTGCTTTGCACACCTTTCCTTTGATTTTTCCAAGCATACTGCTCAAAAGTTTTTTGATATATGAAAATTCTTCTGTCTTAACAAACGGAAGCACAAGACATACACTGCCGATCGCACAAACAGCAAACCGAAGAACAATTTGCCAAAGCATAGCTTCCGTAAAAATCAAGTTGCATACAAACTGCAATCCAAAAGCCACAGCTACGGACATGCCCGTGTATAATCCAAATCGAAGAAAATAGCGCATCACAGAAAGCGAAAAAGCCTTTTTATACAGCACATAGGCACCGATCCAAAACGAACTGAAAAAGCTGGCAACCGTTCCGATAAAGACACCGGGAAGCCCGATTTCTTTTGCGAGCCATATAGAAACGCCCAAATTGACAATACATTCCAAAAAAGGTTTGTATCTTGTTGCCCAAAAGATACCGGAAGCATTGGAAAAGGCTACAACCGCTTGTTGCAGACCGTTAAAGAGAAAATGTAGCAGCACCACCAAAAGTGTTGCATTTCCAATCAGCCATTTATCGCCCAGCCACCATGCAACAAAAGGACTTAACAAATTCCAAAAACAAATAAATGAAAATCCATAGGCAAGATAATTCAAAAACATAGTGGTTTTGAAAACCCTGTATGTATGATTTTGGTCTTCTGTTGCAAAGAGATTGCCGATGCTTGCCGTAATAGAGTTGATCACTTGTTCCAACGCCATTTTGATCAGATTGATCAGCATCAGATAGTTATTATATAAGCCAACGACACCAACACCGATAAACACAGAGATAATCATATTGTCCGTGCCGTTTAGCACAACCCCGCCGATTTTGTGGCAAAAAAGCCCTCCCACATTTTTGACGAGCTCTTGTTTTTCTTCTTTTAAAAGAGGCAATGCCCCTTTATTTTTCAAAAAAGGATACATTCGATCCACACGTCGGGCAATCAGAAAGTTCGTAATAAAATTTGTGAGAATCTGCACGGAAAGATATAACAAAAATGCTGTCCCTGCATGAATATTTTGCCACCAACATACAGCAAGCACTGCAACCTGCCCACCGTACTTCACAAACTCCATCCCGTTTTTATAGACAACATTGATAAAGTTTTTCTGATCGGCAATGAGCACCGAGCCCTTATAGGCATAGAAATATGATATAACGGTGCTTGCCAGAACAAAAAGGAATACAATGCGAATGTATTCTATGGAAATGCCTGCCGGAACTTCCTTCATGAAAAAGCTCAAAAAAGGGACAAGTCCCATGCCAACAAGCCCGATTGCCAAAGCAATAATCAGATATGCTTTTCTGTACAGACGAAGAAGAGAAGAGAGCTTTTCGTAATTTTCCTCTGCCAAGGGTTTATACATAGAATATACCATGGCAGGAGCAATGCCCAGCTCCATCAGCGACAGCACCGAAAGGATATTGGCAAAAAGTCCGTTGATACCCAAATAATTCTCATCTAAAAGACGAACGAATATGGTTCTGCACAAAATCCCCAAAACAGCCGCAAAGGCTTGACCGCCAAGCCCAAACAATGTGTTGCGGATCGCATTATACGTGCGCGACGTTGGCATAATGTTTCATTCCTTATTTCAGTTTTAATTTGGAAAGCGCATCCGAAAGCGATGTGCCGACGGATTTTTCTTTTTCCTGTTCACGCATAAAAGCCGCCATTTCGCGTTTACCCATGGAATCTCGTTCTTCTTTCATACGTGCATTGAATCGGTCGAATTTTTCTTTGAAGCCGCAGGGGCAAATATACGTTTTCTTCTCCCCTTCTCCAAAAATATTCAATCGTTTGTGACAGTTGGGGCAACGTGCATTGGAAAGGAAGGACAAATTTTCACGATAGCCGCATTCTCTGTCTTGACATACAAGTTTTTTTCCTTTTTTTCCGTTAACCTCAAGCATAAACTTACCGCAATTGGGGCAACGTGTACCGGTCATATTATCATGACGATAAGATTGTTCCGATTTTACGACATCGCTGACCAGCTGTGTGGCATATGTCCGCATTTCTTTGATAAATGTTTTTCCGTCTGCCTTGCCTTTGGCTATTTGAGAAAGCCTTTCTTCCCACTTGGCTGTCAGAAGAGGACTGGTCAAATCTTTCGGTGCAAGACTAATCAGCTGTTTTCCCTTGGATGTGGGAATCAGCTCTCTGCCGTGTTTTTCAATATAGGCCGTATTGAAAAGTTTTTCAATGATATCTGCCCGTGTTGCCGGCGTTCCGAGTCCGCCTGCTTCTTCTACGGCTTCCCGCATTTGGCTGTCCGATAAAAATTTGCCCGGATGCTCCATAGCACCCAATAACGTGGCTTCCGTGTATCGTGCCGGCGGTGTGGTTTTTTTCTGCTTTCGTTTAACGGAAAGCACCGAATACATATCTCCCTCATTCACGGTCGGCAATGTTTGTTCTGTTTCGTCGCTCGGTTCATCCTCATCTTCAATGATACCATATCCGGCTTTCCATCCGGCATTTTGCACGGTTTTACCCTTGGCAGTGAAGATTTCACCGGCAACATCTGCCGTGATGGTCATCTGTTCATATTCAAAATCCGGCGACAATGCCGCTAAGAAGCGACGGACAACCAAATCATATATTCTTCTTTCTTCCGTTGAAAATTGATCGACGTCTACATACTGCTCCGTCGGAATGATTGCATGATGGTCGCTGACTTTACTGTTGTCAACAAATCTTTTGGTTGGCTTAATGCCACGCTTTGTAACTTCATTTGCCAGAGGTGCATACATACGCGGCAAAGATTTAAGGCGCTCCGGCAGTGTCGGAACAATATCATCACTGATATATTTGGAATCCGTTCGAGGGTATGTGAGCACTTTATGTCGTTCATAAAGTGTTTGCATGGCATCCAAGGTTTGCTTGGCACTCATGGCATATTTTTTATTCGCATCTCTTTGCAGCTCCGTCAGGTCATACAAAAGCGGCGGTTGTTCTCTTTTTTTCTCTCGTTTTACGGCTGTAATTTTCGCCTTTGCGCCGGTGCTTTTTTTCTCCAAATCATTTGCTTTCTCGGGATCAAAAATACGTGTGTGTCCGCTTTTATCTCGCCATTGCAACGTAAAATCTTTGGTGACAACAGATAAAAGCTCATAGGGTTCCGGACGGAATTTTGCAATTTCTTCTTCTCTTGCCACAATCATGGCAAGGGTGGGAGTTTGCACTCTGCCGGCATTTAACTGTGCATTAAACCGACAGGTCAGTGCGCGGGAAATATTGAGTCCAATGAGCCAGTCGGCTTCAGCGCGGCACTGTGCACTTTGATACAAAGACACGTAATCGCTTCCCGGCTTTAAATTGGCAAAGCCTTCTTTGATTGCTTTATCTGTTTGGGAAGATATCCACAGACGATGTAGCGGTTTTTTACACCCGGTTTTGGCAATAATCCAACGTGCCACCAATTCGCCTTCTCTTCCGGCATCTGTTGCAATCACAATGCTGTCAATGTCATTTCTGAGCATTTGTGTTTTTACGACGCCAAATTGTTTGGATGTGCTTTTGATGACAGTCAATGCCATTTTTTCAGGGAGCATGGGCAGTGTTTCAAGATCCCATTTTTTATATTGTGCTCCATAGTGCTCCGGGTCTGCCAGTGTCACTAAATGCCCCAATGCCCAGGTGACAACATAGCGAGATCCCTCCATAAAGCCGTCTCTGCCGGCATTGGCTCCCAACACACGCGCAAGCTCTCTGCCGACGGAAGGCTTTTCTGCCAAAACCAGTATCTTTCCCATCGTTTTTTCCTCTCTTTATTGATTCTGTTTTTTTGCCGCCGTGATTGTGTTGCGCATCAGCATGGCAATCGTCATCGGACCAACGCCACCGGGAACGGGCGTAATCGCAGAGGCAATCGGAGAAACAGCTTCAAAATCCACATCGCCCGTCAGTTTACCGTCATCCAGACGATTGATGCCAACATCAATAACAACTGCACCGGGGCGCACCATATCCGCCGTAACAAAATTCGGAATTCCCACTGCCGCAACGAGCACGTCTGCACGGCGTGTGACTTCTTTTAAATCACGGGTTTTTGAATGGCAAATGGTGACTGTGGCATTTTTATGCAGAAGAAGCATTGCCATCGGTTTGCCGACAATATTACTTCTGCCAATGACAACACATTCTTTGCCCGTCAAATCTGTACCGCTTTCGGCAATCAGTTCCATGATGCCTGCCGGCGTGCAAGGCAAGAAGTCAAAATCGCCAATCATGATTTTGCCCACATTGACAGGATGAAATGCATCTACGTCTTTTTCGGGACGAATGGCACGAATCACTGTTTTTTCATCTAAATGCTTCGGAAGCGGCAACTGCACTAAGATGCCATGAACATTTTTATCTTCATTTAATGCATCGATCAGCTCCAAAAGCTGTGCCTGTGTTGTTTCTTTCGGCATGGTATATTCCAAAGATCGAATGCCCAATTTTTCGCATCCTTTTTTCTTGTTGTTGACGTATACGCGAGAAGCAGGATCATCGCCAACCAAAACAACGGCAAGACAAGGTTTCACAGAAAGAGTTTCCACTTCCCTTGCCATTTCTTCCATCAATCGAGCAGATACAGCTTTTCCATCTAATAATTTCATTCTCTATTTCTCTCCTTTTTTCATCACAACAGACAGAACAGGCTGTAAATCAGCCCATACTGTCTGTTTTTGCTCTTTATTTTACTCTTCTTCCTCATCAATGTTGATCATCATGTCATACATTTCCTGTCTTGAGATCAACACCGCTCTTGGTTTTGCGCCTTCCGGCGGTCCAATAATACCACGTTCTTCCATTTGATCCATAATACGACCGGCACGGCTGTAGCCTACCTTCAGACGACGTTGCAAATAAGACGTAGATGCTTGTCCTGCTTCTACAACAAGTTCAATGGCTTTGGACAAAAGTTCATCTGCATCTCCTGCATCTTCTTCACCGCTTGTGGGAACAATGGTTTCAATTTTTTCGATAATATCTTCATCGTAGCGAGGTGTCTGTCCTGTTTTAACAAAGCTGACGATGGATTCGATATCCTGATCGGATACATATGCACCTTGCAAACGGATCGGCTTTCCGGCGCCGGAAGGATAATACAGCATGTCACCTCGTCCTAAAAGCTTTTCTGCGCCACCGCAATCTAAAATGGTGCGGGAGTCAACGAAACTTGCCACAGAAAATGCAATTCGAGACGGAATATTGGCTTTAATGACACCGGTAATAACATTGACAGACGGTCTTTGCGTGGCAACAATCAAATGCATACCTGCGGCACGAGCCAGCTGTGCCAGACGGCAAATGGAGTCTTCCACTTCTTTGGATGCTACCATCATAAGGTCTGCCAACTCGTCGATGATAATCACAATTTGTTCCATCGGCTTAAAGCCTTCTTTTGCCGCAAGCTCATTATACCCCTGAATGTTACGCACATGCCAGTTTTCAAACATTTTGTATCTGTTTTGCATTTCACCGACTGCCCAAGAAAGTGCATTGGCAGCCTTTTTCGGATCGGTAACAACCGGGATCATCAAATGAGGAATTCCGTTGTAGACACCCAATTCAACGACCTTCGGGTCAATCATAATCATTTTCACTTCATTGGGAGATGCTTTGAAAATAATACTTGCAATCAGTCCGTTCAAGCACACGCTCTTACCGGAGCCTGTCTGACCTGCAATCAGAAGATGCGGCATTTTTGCCACGTCACCGACAATGCAAGTACCCGTAATGTCTTTCCCGACTGCAAAGGTCAACTTTGAAGAGCTTTCTATGAAAGCTTTGGATTCCAATACTTCACGCAAGTGAACGACAGAGATTTTTTGGTTAGGAATTTCGATGCCGACAGCGGCTTTTCCGGGAATCGGCGCTTCGATTCGAACAGCCGTTGCTGCCAAAGAAAGCGCAATATCATCTGCCAATCCGGTAATGCGACTGACGCGAACGCCTGCTTGCGGTGCCAATTCAAAGCGCGTGACAGTAGGTCCTTGGCGAATTTCAAGCACTCTTGTTTGCACACCGAAGCTTTCCAGTGTTTTCGTCAGTACCTGTGCTTGTGCGCGAAGCTCTTCCGGCTTCTGCTCATTTTCATCTCGTGCAACGGGCGACATAATATCGGTTGTCGGATGCTCATAAGGCTTTTCGATTTCTTCTTCCTCTTCCGATTCCACATCCGGATCTATATCCACTGCATCCATATCAATTTTCGGGCGATCATCCTCATCGTCTCCTGCTATATCCGTGTGACGAACACCCTCCATATCAATCTGGACGCCGTAAATCACGGGAATAGGTTTGTCATCAAAAACAACTTCCTCTGTTCCGGGAATAATAATGTCTTCATTGGCAGGTTCTTCTGTAAGCGGTGCTTCCGGTTTCTCCGACGGCACATCATCCAGCAAATCTTCATCTGTAAAGGGATCGTATACATCTTTGTTCTTTTTGGGATGTCGTTTATTTCTATCCACTTCCGTAAGAAGCTCCGGTGCTTCTTTTTGTTCCGCAGAAGACATTTCGTCTTTTCTATTTCTTTTCTTCTTTTCAGGCAGAACTATCTCCGCATCCGTGGATTCCTTTTCTTGTGATTCTTCTTCCTTTTTTCTTTTCTTCTCTTCTTTTTCGATGCGTCGGATTTCCATTTCTTCATCCCAACAGGTTTTTAGCCAGCGATAAAGCTTCCCAAATAATAATCTGGAAAGGCGAAACTTTGTCAGCACAACCAATGTGACTGCAATCAGCGCGCATAAAACAACCGTTGCCAAAACCGGATGGAACATAAGAAGCAAAAGTAGCGCAAACCCACCACCTAAAAATCCACCGCCTGTGCCTGCAATGCCGGCTTTAAAGCAATCGGCTACCGTAAGCTTTCCTTGCGGAAGCATTCCGTTTGGCACACCTGCAACATCCTGCACATGATGTTGCATCACAGCATCCTGCATCATCATATGCATCAGCGAAGCAAGAAAAATCACAAGCAAAAAAGCAGAAACATAGTGAAACACATATCGGTTTTCCTTATCTTTGTGTGCCAACATATGAATCAAAACACCGATACATGCAATCGGAAGAACATATGCCGCCACTCCCAGAAGCCCCTTACACAGATTTCGGATTCCAAGACCTATACCAACGCTTCCTGCAGGCGTGTAAATACTCAAAACAAAGACAATACACAAAAAAACCAACACAATGATACTAATTGCCTTTTTTTGTCCAATCGTCAAAGCTTTATTGCTTCTTCCGCTACTATGACGTTTAGGATTTGTTTCGTTTTTCTTTTTTACTTTTCGTTCATTTTCACTCACAGCGAAAAATCCTCCATTTATTTTCTACCCTTTATCAACCAATGACGGAAATTAAAATTGTTGCAAGCCCTACAACCAGGCAATACCATCCAAATACAGAAAGCTTTTTATTTGAAAATAATTTCAGCATAAAACGAATGGATAAATAGCCGACAGCCGTTGCAACAATCATGCCGCAAATTGCAGAACCCCATGCAATGGATGCTCCTGCCTCGCCCAGCAAATCGGGGATGTCTGTGATAGCAGCTCCCAGAATCACGGGAATACTCAACAAAAATGAATATTTCACGGCAAATTCACGGGATAATCCTGCCAAAAGGCCGCCCGTTACCGTAGAACCACTGCGGGACAAGCCGGGCACAATCGCACAAGCTTGAAACAAGCCGGTTAACAAAGCTTGCTTCCATGTTGCGGTTTTTGCAGATTTGTTGCCTTCTACCAAACGGTCACACAAGAACATCAGAACCGATGTCACAAGCAGCATTGCACCAATCGACCACAAGTGCTTTGCGAAGAATGCTTCAATGATATCACCAAAGGCGAATCCGGCAATACCGGCAGGAATACAGCCAACAATCAGAAGCAAAATCAACCGAACATATTCATCTTCCCAGATGCTTTTTTCTTTAGTAAAAATGCCCTTTACCATACGGAAAAAAGCGGTAATCAGATTCCATATATCTTTTCGATAAACACAGAACACGGCAATGAGCGTTGCTAAATGAAGCAAGATATCATAACTCATACCGATCTCCAAAAAGGAATCTCCAAACAAATGCTTAAGTAGTGCCAGGTGTCCGGAGCTGGAAACGGGCAAAAATTCCGTGATTCCTTGCATAACACCCATGGCTATGTATTTTAAAAATTCCATAAGTACCTCTTTTCGTCATTTAAAATATAACCAGTATAATAGTTTAGAACAATCCGGAAATAACGCCGTTTTCATCTACATCAATGCGCTCAGCTGCAGGAGATTTGGGAAGTCCCGGCATCGTCATGATATCACCTGTCAAGGCGACAATAAAGCCTGCACCGGCAGACACTTTGACATTACGAACCGTCACGGTAAAGCCTTCGGGTGCACCAAGTTTTGTGGCATCATCCGAAAAGCTGTACTGTGTTTTTGCAATACACACAGGCAAATTCCCGAATCCAAGCTTTGTCAACTCTTGTACCTGCTTTTGTGCAGGTTTTGTAAATGCAACACCGTCGCCACCATATACGCGACGAACAATCGCATCGATTTTTTCTTCAATAGACAAGGATTCTTCATAGCTGAAAGCAAAATCATTGTCTTGTTCGCAAAGACGAATCACTTCTTCTGCCAAAGCAATGCCGCCTTCTCCGCCCTTTGCCCAGACATCAGAAAGAATTGCTTTCACGCCGACCTTTGCACATTCTTCAATGAGAAGTGCAACCTCTGCATCCGTATCCGTGGGGAAACGGTTGACTGCCACCACGGTCGGCAATTGATATACATTTTGCATGTTGGACACATGGCGCAAAAGATTCGGGAGTCCGTTTTTGAGGGCGACCAAATCTTCATTGGCAAGTTCCGTTTTCGGCAGACCTCCGTGCATTTTCAGCGCACGGATTGTCGCTACGACAACAACAGCAGACGGTTTAAGATCGGCACAACGACATTTGATATCCAAGAACTTTTCTGCGCCTAAGTCAGCGCCGAATCCGGCTTCTGTGATCGCATAATCTGCAAAATGCATTGCCATTTTCGTTGCAATCACAGAGTTACAACCATGGGCAATATTGGCAAAAGGTCCGCCATGTACAAAAGCAGGCGTGCCTTCCAGTGTCTGCACAAGATTCGGCTTGATAGCATCCTTCAAAAGTGCTGTCATTGCACCTTCTGCATGCAAATCTCCGGCAGTTACCGGCTTTTCATCATATGTATAACCCACAATAATAGATGCCAATCTTTTCTTCAAATCCGTAATGGAAGAAGAAAGACAAAGCACAGCCATAATTTCGGAAGCAACGGTAATGTCATACGAATCTTCACGAGGCACACCGTTGACTCTGCCGCCCAAGCCATCAGTTACAAATCGAAGCTGACGGTCGTTCATATCCACACAACGATGCCAGGTGATTCTTCTGGGATCGATGCCCAATGCATTTCCCTGATAGATGTGGTTATCCAGCATAGCCGCAAGCAAATTATTTGCCGCCCCAATGGCATGAAAATCGCCGGTAAAATGCAGATTAATATCTTCCATCGGCACGACCTGTGCCCAACCGCCGCCGGCAGCACCGCCTTTCACGCCAAACACAGGGCCTAAAGACGGTTCGCGCAGTGCGACCATGGCATTTTTTCCCAGTCGTCTCAGCCCATCGGTCAATCCAATCGTTGTGGTTGTTTTCCCTTCGCCTGCCGGTGTCGGATTGATGGCCGTTACCAACACAAGCTTTCCTTTTGTCTTTGTTTCTTCCGATAAAACAGATAGACTAACCTTTGCCTTATATCGTCCGTATTGTTCAATGGCATCCTCGGGGATATTAGCACACTTTGCAATTTCCGTAATATCCTGCATTTTTACACTTTGTGCAATTTCAATATCCGTTTTCATCTATGTTTACCTCCCGAAATTCTTTATTCTGAACGAAACACCCACGCAAAGGTGCCCGCTTTGTACAAATTTATGATTACAAGAACACTGACCGGCACTAAAATCATGCCGAACACCCCAAAGAAATACAAACCGCAATAAATGCAGGTCAAGGTCACAATGGGATGCAGTCCGATTTTTTGACTGACGATACGCGGCTCAATGATTTGCCGAACCGTAAAGCATACAGCCTGAATAATCCACAAGCATATCGCCAACTTGAAATTTCCCATGAGAAGAGAAACAATTGCCCAAGGCGTTGTAACAGCCCCCACCCCCAAAACGGGAATGGCATCTACAACGGCAACCAGAATGGCAATCACAATCCAGAAGTGTTTTAACATACTGTTGTTTGTGATTATCCCTGTGACGAAAAAACCGACAGACAATTCAATTGCCGCAATGCTCATTAAAATCAACTGTGCTTTAATGTATGAGTTAAAAGCAAAAATCAACTGTTCCTTTAGTGCGTGATACAGTTTTTTCATACCAAGTGGTGCTTTCTCCTTGGCAAAAGAGAATATTCTGTCGTGATCTGCCAAAAAGAAATAGGCCGTCATAAACATGACAACGATAAAAATAACCGCCTGCGGTGCACTGCGCACAATCGAAATAGCACCACCGGTAATCGGAGAAACTGCCGATGTAATCCATCCGGTCAAAGCTTCAATCAATCGGGTGAAAGCGCCTGAAATCATTTCGATCGTTTCATGTGGCAAGAACGAAAAATTCTCTTCGAGCTCTTCAAATAAAGCTGTCCAATTCTCCTGCAGTGTTTCTGCCCTACCTGCATTGATCACGCCGACAAAATATAGAATCAAACTCTGTATTTTGTTAATCAGAAAGCGAATGACCGCAAACAATATACTTGCAATAACACCAAGATACAAAACAAGAGAGCATACAATTGCCAAAGGTCTTTTCATTTTGCACTTTTTCATGAAAAACCTGGCGCCGACGGATACGATTTGTGCCAGCAAGAAGCCTATAATCACCGGCAAAAATGCAGGAAATACATAAGGAAACAGTTGCAAAAGAAAATAGGCAACCAATACCAAAATCAGCAGTCTGACATATTTAAAAAACTTTTTATACCACGTGTTCAATCTTTCGAAGAATTCTTCCATATGTTTTATCTCCCTATCAGGAATGTAAGAACCACTGCATTAAAAGATCCCCCGGTGCAAATACATCTTTCGAAAGTGCCGCATTCTTTTCCGAAAAAACTTGAATTGCTTTTTCTTGTGCGGTTTCTTTTTCATAGAAAAGGCAAGGAACAGGATCCCCTGCATGGGTTTTTGTGCAAATCGGCGTCGGATGATCCGGCAAAACCAGAACGCGATAATTCTCTCCTGTGCTATCTAAATAAGCAACGATGGGCGTCAATACTTTTTCGTCAATAGCTTCAATGGAGAAAACTTTATTTTCCACCGAACCCTGATGTCCGGATTCGTCCGGAGCTTCCATATGAACATACAGGAAACTACTGCCATTCTTCAATGCATTGATTGCAGCATTTGCCTTTCCATCCCAATTGGTATCTACATTGCCGGTAGCACCTTCAACGTCGATTACATCCAGCTCCATGCATTTTCCCAACCCTTTGATCAGATCAACGGCAGAAATCACACTGCCGTGTTCGATGCCGAACTTTTCTTTGAATGTCGGCATGGAAGGCTTTTTGCCTTCACCCCATGGCCACAAAGAGGTTGCGGGATTTTTTCCTTGTGCTATTCTTTTTTGATTAATTGGATGATCTTTCAGAACCTTTGCACTCGCTTCCATAATGGCAAGTAATGTAGGATCATTGGGCAAATATTCGGCAATTTTCCGATCGCTGATATCGTGCGGCGGCGTAAGTGTCAAGTTTTCCGGCGCATTTTTCCAAACCATGATATGACGGTAGCT
>JAFPCL010000208.1 GCA_017390225.1 Clostridia bacterium | reverse complement strand
CTTTCCTTGACAAACACATAAAAACATGATAAAATTTCTAAGAGAATATCATGGTATAGTATATATACCATGCAAACATATATTCGAAAATGTTTTTTTGCAAGCTGTCTTTTTGAAGACTGTCTGCAACGAAAGGAGTCTCCCATGAGTTTTCGTTTTGTATCTACCGGCAGCTATGTTCCGGAGAACGTCGTCACCAACGATGATTTAGCACAATTTTTAGACACCTCCGATGAATGGATTACGCAACGTGTCGGTATTAAAGAACGTCACATTTCTCAGGGAGAATCTGCCGCCGATATGGCGATTCGTGCTGCGCAGAATGCACTGGATGCTGCAGGTCTTAAAGGGGAAGATATCGATTTAATTATTGCCGCCACCTTAACGGCAGATCACCGTTGCCCCGGCGTTGCCGCCACGGTGCAAAATGCCATCGGTGCCCATGGTATCGCCTTTGATATGAGCGCCGCTTGCAGTGGCTTTATCTTTGCGCTCGAGACTGCCGCCGGTTATTTTGAAAGAAACACCTGTACCCGTGCCTTAGTCATCGGTGCAGAGCAAATGAGCCGTATTTTAGACTGGACTGACCGTGGCACTTGCGTTATTTTCGGCGATGGTGCCGGTGCCGCCATTTTAGAAAAGGGCGACAATCTGATTGCTTCCAAGCTTTTCACCCGTGGTGGAAATGAAGTCATCGATATTTTTGATGTAACGGTAGAAACGCCGTTTTATCATCCGGAAGAAAAATGGATGCCCCATGTCTTTATGAACGGGCAGGAAACCTTTAAATTTGCTGTCAACACCATCACCACGGATATTCCGGCTCTTTTGGAAGAAGCCGGTCTCACCGACGATGATATTTCCTATTACGTACTGCATCAGGCGAATGTCCGTATTTTGCAATTTGCGGTCAAGCGTCTGAAATCCAACCCCGACAAATTCCCCATGAACATTGACCGTATCGGTAATACCTCTGCCGCCAGTGTTCCGATTTTGTTGGATGAATTAAACCGTGCCGGCAAACTCGAGCGCGGCAAGCTCTTTGTTTTATCCGCTTTCGGCGGCGGGCTCACCGGAGCAACCGCTGTTGTCAGATGGTAAATAAAAAAATAATTAAATATTGGAGGATTTTAAAAATGGAACAGAAAGTTATTGAATTATTGGCAGATCACTTCAGCTTGGACGCAGCAGATATCGCTGCAGACACTTCTTTTGACGAACTGGGCATCGACTCTTTGGACGTTGTTGAATTTGTTATGACTTTGGAAGACGAATTCGGCGTACAGATCGAAGCTGCTAAAGCAGGCAAAACCGTCAGCGAACTTGTTGCTTACATCGAAAGCCTGCAGGCATAAGCTATGATCATTTCTCCGATTTGTGAACTTTTAGGCATCCGATACCCCCTGTTTCAAGGGGGTATGGCGCATATTTCCGACGGGCATTTAGCCGCCGCTGTTTCCAACGCCGGTGGTCTTGGCATAATTTCTGCCATGAGTGCAGACAAAAATTATGTCAAAGAGCAAATCGATATTGCCCGCAGTGAAACGGATCGCCCCTTTGGCGTCAATGTGATGCTGATGAGCCCCCATGCCGACGACGTTGCGCAGTTGTTGGTCGATGAAAAAATCCCTGTCATCACGACCGGTGCAGGCAACCCGGAACGCTTCATGCCCATGTGGAAAGAAGCAGGCATTCATGTCATTCCCGTTGTCGGCTCTGTTTCTATGGCGCGCCTTGTAGAGCGCCAGGGTGCTTCTGCCGTCATCGCAGAAGGCGGTGAATCCGGTGGTCACGTCGGCGATGTCACCACCATGGCACTGGTGCCGCAGGTATGCTCTGCCGTATCTATTCCCGTCCTTGCCGCCGGCGGTATCGCCGATGGTCGAGGTGCGGCGGCGGCATTCATGCTGGGCGCCGTCGGCATTCAGATCGGCACACGTTTTTTGGTTGCCGAGGAATGTAGTGTACATCCCAACTACAAGAAAAAAGTATTAAAGGCTACGGACATTTCCACGATTGTCACAGGCAAGCGCCTGGGGCATCCCGTCCGCAGTATCAAAACCCCCTTTTCTCGTGAGTATGCTCAATTGGAATACTCTCCCATTTCCGATGATGATTTGGAAGCCAAAGCAGTGGGTGCATTGCGCCTTGCCGCCAAAGAGGGCGACGAGAAAAAGGGTTGCTTCTTAGCCGGTCAGATTGCCGGTATGATTTCCAAAGAACAGCCTGCCAAGGAAATTGTTGAGGAGATCATGCAAGAAGCAGAATCTTTATTGAACGGAGCTCAAAAATGGGTAAAATAGCATTTGTATTTGCAGGTCAAGGCGCACAGTATGCCGGTATGGGAGAGTCCCTTTACGGTGCATCTGCCGCCGCTTGCGCATTATATGAAAAAGCAGAAGCTCTTCGCCCCGGCACCATGGAGCAATCCTTCCACGGGACTGACGAAGAATTAAAGCAAACGGCAAACACCCAGCCCTGCCTGTATTTGGTGGACTTATCCGCCGCTCTGGCTCTTTCGGAGGCAGGCATCAAGGCAGATGCGGTTGCCGGATTTTCCCTGGGTGAAGTTGCGGCACTTGCCTTTGCCGGTGTCTATTCCCCCGAAGATGGTTTTTCCATTGTCACCAAGCGCGGCGCACAAATGCAAAAAGCCGCCGAGCAATTCGACACGGGCATGACCGCTGTTATGCGACTTGCTCCCGAAGAAATTGAGGCGATTGCCAAGACCTTCGAGCATGTATATCCCGTCAACTACAATGCGCCCGGTCAAACCGTTGTTTCCGGAAGCAAAGCTGAACTGGAGCCTTTTAAAGAAAAAATTGCAGAAGCCGGCGGAAAGTGCATTGATCTTGCCGTTTCTGCCGCCTTCCATTCTCCCTACATGGAAGAAGCCGGTGCGAAGTTCTATGAAGATATCAAAGACTATGCCTTTGCTCCCGCTTCCATCCCGGTCTACACCAACCAGACGGGGCAGTCCACCACGACTTACACGGCAGAGCAGCTCAAAGAGCAAATCTACCATCCCGTACTTTGGAGCAAGACCGTAGAAAACATGATTGCCGACGGGTTCACCGATTTTATTGAAGTCGGCGCCGGCAAAACCCTCTCCGGTCTGATTAAGAAAATTGATCGCACGGTCAATGTCTACAACGTGCAGGATGAGGAATCCTTAAAAGCAACCATTGAGGCGGTGAAGAATCATGCTTAAAGATAAAGTAGCAATCATTACCGGCGGTTCCGGTGGTATCGGCAAAGCCATTGCCCTCAAGTATGCGGCTATGGGTGCTCACATTGCCATCGTAGACTATGCCATCAACGAAAACACAGAATCCGTGCTCTCAGAGTGCAAAGCCATGGGTGTCAATGCCATTGCTTATCCTTGCAATGTGGCAGATGCTGCCGCCTGCAAAGAAACCACCGAGAAAGTCATTGCAGAGCTCGGCGGCGTGGATATCCTGGTCAACTGCGCCGGCATCACTCGTGATAAGCTGATGCCCCAGATGACTTTGGAAGACGTGGATTCCGTTATTGATATCAACCTGAAGGGTACCTTCTTCATGATCCAGAGCTGCTATCGCCATTTCCTTCGCAAGAAGAGCGGCAAGATTATCAATATCAGCTCTGTTGCCGGCGTGATGGGCAATGCCGGACAGACCAACTACTCCGCTTCCAAAGCAGGCGTGATTGGTCTGACCAAGTCCGTTGCCAAGGAGCTTGCCTCCCGCGGCATTTGCTGTAATGCAATTGCTCCCGGCTTTATTGCCACACAAATGACCCAATCCTTCCAGGATAATGCAGATGTCGTCAATGCAATCCCCATGAAGCGCATGGGTAAGGCAGAGGAAGTGGCAGAGCTTGCTTATTTCCTTGCTGACGATGTTTCCAACTATATCACCGGTGAAATCATCAGAATCGACGGCGGTATGGCTATTTAATTCTAAACGCCTGCCAGCCCACGGCAGGCGTATCTTTTTTCTTACTTCTTGTGGGCAGAAAGGCTAAGGAACTATGATGAAACGTGTTGTTGTCACCGGCATGGGTGTTATCAGCCCCGTCGGTAATACTGTATCGGATTTTTGGGAAAGCTTGATTTCCGGGAAAAACGGGATTGATGCTATCACCCGTTTTGATACTACAGACTATAAAGCAAAGCTTGCCGCGGAAGTCAAAGATTTCGACCCCTCCGCCATTCTTTCCAAGGGTGAGCTCAGAAAGCTGGATTTATACACCCAATACGCCCTGTGCGCCGCACATGAGGCAGTTACCGACAGCGAAATTTCCGAAAAAATTGCACCCGAGCGGTTTGGTGTGTATTTCGGCTCCGGCATTGGCGGCTTTGATACCTTCACCTCTGAATACGATACATTAAGAGATCGCGGTCCTGCCCGTGTTTCTCCCCATTTCATCCCCAAGATGATTTCGAATATCGGTGCAGGTCAGATTGCTATTCGTTTCGGTGCCAAAGGCCCTTGCCTTTCGATTTCCACTGCTTGTGCCACAGGCTCCACCTGTATCGGTGAGGCATACCGTGCCGTGAAATTCGGCATGGCAGATGCTGTCATCGCCGGTGGTGCGGAAGCAACCATCACCCCCCTTGCCGTTGCAGGCTTCACCAACTGCATGGCTCTTTCCGAGTCCACCGACAAGGATGCCGCTTCCATTCCCTTTGACAAGAGAAGAAACGGCTTTATCATGGGTGAAGGTGCAGGCGCCTTGATTTTAGAAGAATACGAGCATGCTGTCAGCCGCGGTGCAAAAATCTATGCCGAGGTTGTCGGATATGGTAGCACCTGTGACGCCCACCATGTCACAGCACCCGATCCGGAAGCGCAAAGCTCCGGCAGAGCAATTGCCGATGCAATCGCTGAGGCCGGTATGCAGGGCGAAGAAAAGATTTACATCAACGCCCACGGCACCAGCACGCCGATGAATGATAAAACAGAAACCCGTGCCATCAAGTATGCACTGGGTGAAACAGCCTATAAGGTCAACGTCAGCTCCACCAAGTCCATGACCGGGCATATGCTGGGTGCCGCCGGTGCCGCAGAAGCTATTGCTTCCATTCTGGCACTGAAGACCGGCATTGTGCCGCCCACCATCGGCTATCGTGAAGCAGACCCCGAATGTGACCTCAACTACACGCCGAACGAAGCCGTAAAGGCAGACCCTGTTCTTGCCCTGTCCGTATCTTTAGGCTTTGGCGGCCACAACGCTTGCGTTGCATTTAAGAAGGTGTGAACATATGAATATTGAAGAAATCAAAACACTTCTGCCCCATCGTGACAATATGCTGCTGATTGATGAAGTGACGTTAGAGGGCAACAAAGCATATGGTAAAAAAACCATCACGGGGGACGAATGGTTTTTAAAAGGCCACTTCCCCGGCAATCCCGTTGTTCCCGGTGTTATCCTTTGCGAAATTCTGGCGCAATCGACTTGTGCTTGCTTGGGTGCCATCGGCGGCGAACAGCTTCCTTTCTTTACGGGACTGGATAAAGTTCGTTTTAAAAACAGTGTTTTGCCCGGCGATGTGTTTGAAACCGAATGTGAAATCGTTAAAATCAATAAACCCTTTTATTTCTGTAAGGGGAAAGGCACGGTAAACGGCAAGGTTTGTGTCACTGCCGAATATTCATTTGCCGTGGTTGATAAGAAGGAATAAGATATGCATGTAATGAGTTTGTTTGTTGAAGCTTCCGTCACCTGCAAGGCTTGCGGCACGGAGCACAACGGAAAAAAGATTTTTTCCCATCACTATGTATGCCCCACCTGTGGTGCATACCTTCGTGTCGGCGCAAAAAAACGTATCCGTTTGATTACCGACGGCACGACCTTTTCGGAATTGGACAAAAACTTAATCAGCCGAAACATTCTGGATTTCCCCGGCTATGATGAAAAACTGGATGTTGCCAAAAAGCTGACCGACATGAACGAAGCCGTCATCACGGGTATTGCCAAAATTGGTGGTGCCCCTTGCTGTATTTTCGTCATGGATGCAAGCTTTATGATGGCAAGTATGGGCACGGTTGTCGGCGAAAAGCTTACGCGTTTGTTTGAGTATGCCACAAGCCACAATCTGCCGGTTGTCGGATTCACTGCTTCCGGCGGTGCTCGTATGCAGGAAGGTATTTTGTCCTTGATGCAGATGGCAAAGGTCTCCGGTGCTGTCAAGCGCCACAGTGATGCCGGTCTTTTATATATCACTGTGCTCACCGACCCCACCACCGGCGGTGTCACCGCCAGCTTTGCTATGGAAGGCGATATTATCCTTGCAGAGCCCAAAGCACTGGTTGGTTTTGCCGGCGCACGCGTCATTGAGCAAACCACAGGACAAAAGCTTCCCGCGGGCTTCCAACGTGCTGAATTCTTGCTTGACCATGGTTTTATTGATGCCATTGTCGAGCGTAAAGATTTAAAAGATACCATCGCATCCATTTTGCAGATGCATGCGCCTAAGCGCAGAAAGAAGGTGAAATAAATGAAGGCATACGAAAAAGTAGAAGCTTCCCGCCGCGGCACTCGTCCTTTGGGCAGGGCTTATATTGATGCGATGCTCACAGACTTCATTGAATTTCACGGCGACCGTTATTTTGGCGATGATGGTGCTATTGTTGCCGGTATCGGTAAATTAAATGATATTCCCGTGACCGTGATTGCCATGGAACGCGGCAACACGATTGAGGATCGCTTAAAGAGAAACTTCGGTTGCCCCAGCCCTGAAGGCTATCGCAAGGCACTGCGCCTTGCCAAGCAAGCCGAGAAGTTCCATCGCCCCGTGATTTGCCTCATCGGTTCTTCCGGTGCATACTGCGGCATCGGTGCTGAAGAGCGTGGGCAGGGCGAAGCCATCGCACGTAACCTGATGGAATTCATGACACTCAAGACCCCCGTGATTTCCGTTGTTTTGGGCGAAGGCGGCAGTGGCGGTGCCCTGGCACTGGGCGTTGCCGACACGGTTATGATGCTGGAAAATGCCGTATATTCCGTTATTTCTCCCGAAGGATGCGCCAGTATTCTTTGGAAGGATGCAAAAAAAGCACCGGAAGCCGCAGAAGCCCTGAAGCTGACTGCCAAAGACCTGTTGCATTTCGGTGTCATCGAAACCATTATCCCCGAAAACAACCGCACGTTTGAAGAAATCAGCGCAACCTTGAAGGAAGAGCTGACGAAAGAAATTCAGGAAAAAATGGCAATGCCTATTGAAAAATGCCTGGATAACCGCTACAATCGATTCCGTAAAATCGGTGCATAAAAATTGATCCGCAAGGGTTTTCCCTTGCGGATTTTTTAAAGTCGTTGACAGGCCTTTCGTATCATGATATAATGCATTTATCCGTTGTATTCGAGGTCGGCAACTGCCGATCCTCAAAATGTTAGGAGTGTTTTTATGATTTACAGAGACATCCGCGAAAAATTAGAACTCACACGAGAAGAAGCCGCCGAACTTTTGGAGAGCATCTCCCCCGAACGTCTGGTGCGTATAGAAAACGGCAAATTCCCCATTCAGCCCGATGAGGTTTGCATCATGGCACAAAAATATAAAGAACCTTCCTTATGCAATTACTATTGTGCCAATGAATGTCCCATCGGTCAAAAATATGTGCCGGAAGTGAAAATGCAGGATCTATCGGATATCGTTCTTCAAATGCTTGCATTTGTCAATACGATGAAAAACAAACAGGATCGACTGATTGAAATTGCCGCAGACGGCGAGATTACCGATGAAGAACTTTTAGACTTCATCCGAATCCGTGAGGATTTATCCCGCATTTCCGTTACTGCACAAGCACTCACATTGTGGACGGAAAAAATGATTGCCGAAGGGAAAATCGACTGGAATCGATACGAAAAATTAAAAAAGACTTTTGACTAAAATAAAAAATGATGCCCATAATTTTTGAGCATCGTTTTTTATTTTATTTTTTAGCCGTTTTCTTTTTGCTACTGAGTGCCGTTTCTCCGCAAAGATACATTTTTAGAAGTCCTAAAAGAATCATTGCCGAAGACAGACGAACCAGATGCGGATATAAGCCTTTATAAATAAATTCACAAATGGAAGCGGCTGTTTCTCCCCCGATAACAAATGCTACCAGATATCCCAAAAAGGACAATCCGCCCAAAAATAAACAAATAAACATACCGTAGCCGAATACGACTTGTATAACATCCGCGATTTTTTTACATACACGTTTCATTGCCATACCTCCTTATAATCCGAGAATCGGAAGCCACCCCATCAGAACGATTACTTCCAAAGCATATTGAATGGCAACCCACCATAAATCATTTTTTACGGTTTTCCCGAAATCGGATTCTGCAATTGACATACCGGCATACATTCCCAGCGCCAACGGCGGTGTGATGCCGCACATAACGCCGCATATGCAAGGAAGCATGGCGGCAACCAATAGAGGATCAACACCAACGCCGGCAAACAAAGAAATAAACACGCCGCCAAACATAACGACCAAAGAAGAACCGGGAATCACCATGCCCATAATGCAGGCAAACAGCGGCAAGATCAGGCAAAGCCCAAGCTTGCCCATGTGAAGCGAGCCGACAACAGCTTGCAAGCTCTCTGCCACATTCAAATCGGCAAACAATGAACCAATCATATAGCCAAACAGGCAAGTGCCGATGGCAGGAGAAAGGCTCTTGATGCTACCGGAGAACATTTTAACAACATCTCGCATTGGCAGGTCTTGCTTTCTCTTCACAACGATATAGGCAAAAATTGCGGCAACACCTGCAATAAAATAAAGCATTGAACTTGAAAAATATTTGGCACCTTCCGCACCCAAACGTGCGGTGAAGAAATTGTCTTTAAAGAAAAAGTCCAACACAAAGGGCAAAAGAATAATGACAGGAAGAAGTAGCCCCTGCCAACCGGCACGAAGTGTTTCTTTTAAATCAGGCAAATCTTCTTTTTTCATAGGCTTTACTTTATAGTATTTACAGAAAGCAAAAACCGTTAAAAACCGCTGCAGAATAAACCAAAGCGCACAACCCCAACACACAACCCAGAACTGCCCCGTGGTGAGCTCCGCATCGGGATACATTGCCATATATGCCCCCAAAGCCGCTACGATATTAGAGGACGGCGGAATCATGTTTCCAAGATAACTTGAAGTGCTTTCAATGTTAGCCGCCAGCTCCGGCGGAAAGCCCGAGCGCTTCATTGCAGGAATGGTGATAGCACCGGTTGCCATGACGTTTCCGGGGCCACTGCCGGAAAGCGCACCCATAAAACTGCTGGCGGCAACGGACACATAACCTGCACCGCCGGTTACTCTGCCCAAAAGCACCAAAATAACAGCTACGGCAGAATCGATAATTTTTGTTTTGGCCATCAAAATCGACATGGCAACAAAAACCGTCATGGAATAAATCAAAGACGTGTTCATACCGTCTAAAAAATATGTCCCGATACTGCTCCATTGATTCGTTATGCCGACCAGGGCAATGAAGCTGATTAAAACCGCTTCATACACGGGTCTTTTTAATAAAATAAACCAAAACAAAATGATGGCCAACATGATGGCAAGATATAAAATGGCTTCCATGAAAAATACCTCCTTTTACTGTTTCATCATATCAATCAAATCGCGCATCGGCTCCGATAAATATTTATTTTGGGGATAGATTACGGCAAGCTGACGCCGCGGCAATTCCTGTACAAAAGAATAATAACTTACATTTTGATTCAATCGGCAAAAGCTTTGCACGCCTATAGGCACCAAAGCCGCGCCAACACCTTCGCTGACCATTTCAATTTGCGCTTCCAGGCTTTTAACGACAACCGCTGTACGAAGATCCAAAGCATAACTATAACGAAGATCATCTAAAGCCTTTTGCATCATTTGATTTTCCGTCAGCATCACAAATTTTTCCCCTTGCAACAAACTGACATCGATTGCTTTATGCGAACGACTCTCAAAAACACTGGCTTGCGATGCCAAAATCTCATCTAATGTGCTTCCCTTTTTCACCGCCAATACAAGCTCTTCTTCCATAATAAGCTCATAGGAAAACAGCTTTTCATTGACCGGAAGCATTGTTACGCACAAATCAAATTCTCCGTGTTCTGCATTTTCCAATAATTCCTGTGTTCCCATTTCACGGATTACCAGATGCATCCCTTCATATTTTTTTTGAAATGCCGCCGCAACCTTCGGCATCATGGACGCACTTCGAAAAGGGGATGTGCCGATAATAACAGACCCTGCTCGGTTTTCCAAAATATCGGTCAAGCGGTTTTGCATTTGTCGCTCTAAATCTAAAATTTTTCTCCCGGCATCAATATAAACCATCCCGGCATCCGTGAGTCTGACATCACCGTTCAATCGATCGAACAGCGTAATCCCCAACTGCTTTTCGATATTCTTTATGTATTGACTCAAGGACGGTTGTGATATGCCCAAATTTTCTGCCGCAATAGAAAAAGAACCGCTGGTTGCCAAAGTCAAAACATATTTAAACTGCTTTAAATTCATCTGATGTTCACTCCATTACTTTAAACACGCATATTATAACATTCGTATTTTATTTTGTCAACAGTTTTTTAATCAAAAGATTATGTATTTTATAATCTTTTGATTATCTGCGCGTAAAAAACAACACTGTCTGTTGAAAGACAGTGTCGATATATATTTTATTTTTTTGTGCGATTGAAATCAAATTGCATCCGATTCATTTTTGTGCCGTCTGTGCTTTTAATCACCAATTCACGATTAATTCGTTCAATCACGGCTTCCAGCTCCTTCATATCTTCTGCAACCATGGTAAATCGACCGAAGTGTTGCCCTAATGTGCCGATGTGTGTCGGCAAAATGCTGTCGCCCACGTGATAATACTGAATAAAGTCTACCATACAAGGCAAAGTCTTCAATTCTTCTAAGCCTTCAATCGATGCAATTTCACCTATATCCAACGGGATCGTCAATTGCGCACCAAACCTTCCGCCGCATTTCACGTCCAGCTTTGCTTGCTCTTCCGGTGTGCACAGTTCTTCCCCTAAAGCATAACGAATCATCATTTTCATATCATTGATCTGCATCAAGGGATAGGTCAACTTAAACAACATACCACCACTTAAGCGGTAGCCCATTTCATGAAAATATATTTTTCCGTTATAGGGAAGTGCCTGGAAAAATACCGTGCCGTTTTTCAGCCCCATATTTTTCAGCATGGCACGCACATTGGCATCCATATGCTTCATATAGTAATCCGAATGCTTCGACGGCGTGAACGTAAAGTGACTGATGAGACTTT
>JAFPCL010000207.1 GCA_017390225.1 Clostridia bacterium | reverse complement strand
GTTCCTACTTCTAAAAAATCTGTACGGAACGACCCGCGTGTCGTGCCTTCCCCGCAATTCTTCGCCGTACTTACGGACATATGTGAGTTTTATTTGCAAGCAACCGCTTGCAAGTTTTATGAATCCCTGTCGGGATTCGTTTTATTTTTGCTTCGCAAAAGTTTCGGTAGAAAATCGCATATCGATTTTCTTTGACTGATTTACGGAAGGACACACGGGTCCTTCCCTACAGGTGCGTGGTTTTGCGCATAGCAATCGCCGCCCGTTTCCCGTTTGGTTTGTCAAAAACCGTAAAAACGGCGTGCCAAAGCCCGGCACGCCCTACGGGAGGATTCTCATTTTCAGTTTCTTCTAATCCCCGAAAAATACATCAACAAATCCAAAGGAAAATTGTCCGACGGTTTTCCCTCCGCAATTTCTGCATTCTGCATTTTGCATTCTGCATTAAAAAAGAGCCACCTTGCCATTGCAAGGTGACTCTTTTGGCTTGTGCCATTTTTTCCTCTATTTATTCAGGATGAATAAAAATGAGTGCAGATGTGACGAACGCAATAGCATCGAAGATGCCACCCCGAAGGCGTATGCAGATACGCCGAGCGGTGAGGTTCGCCGCATATGTGCCATTTTTCCTCTATTTGTTCAGGATAAATAAAAATGAGTACAGAACGTGGAAACCGAATGCACGAAAGTGCCACCCCGAAGGCGTATGCAGATACGCCGAGCGGTGAGGTTTACGCGTTATGTGCCATTTTTATTTATCCTGATTCTGAGCCTGGACGCAGGTGATGGCAACAACACCCACGATGTCTTCGGCACTGCAGCCGCGGGACAGGTCGTTCACGGGTTTTGCGATACCCTGGGTGATGGGGCCGTAGGCTTCGGCTTTAGCCAAACGCTGGGTCAGCTTGTAGCCGATGTTGCCGGCGTTGAGGTCGGGGAATACAAGAACATTGGCTTTGCCTGCTACGGGGCTACCGGGCGCTTTGGACTGACCGATTTCTTCAATGATAGCGGCATCCAGCTGCAGTTCGCCGTCCAGAAGAATGTCGGGGCGCTTTTCTTTGGCAAGCTTTGTAGCTTCTACAACCTTGTCCACGAGCGGATCTTTTGCACTGCCGTAGGTGGAGAAGGACAGCATAGCAACCTTGGGTTCTGCTTCCACAAGGTCACGGAAGGTCTTAGCAGAGGAAATAGCGATTTCGGACAGGTCTTCGGCAGAGGGGTTCATGTTAAGACCGGAGTCGGCATAGATGAACACACCGTCTTCACCGTAGGGGCAGTCCGGAACGCACATAACAAAGAAAGCGGAAACCAGCTTGGTGCCGGGCGCTGTCTTTAAAATCTGCAGAGAAGCACGCAGAACGTTGGAGGTGGAGTTCACAGCACCGGCGACCATACCGTCTGCCTTGCCGGTCTTGACCATCATGTTGCCGTAGTACAGTTCATTCTTGACGGTTTCCAAAGCCTTTTCTTCGGTCATGCCCTTGGCTTTGCGCATTTCATAAAACATATTTGCAAATTCCTGCAAATCATCTGCCTTTTCGGGGCAAATGATGGTTGCGGCGGAAATGTCCAGGTTTTCACCCTTTGCCATTTCGTTAATCTTGTCGGCATCACCGATGATGATGATGTTGGCAATTTCCTGTGCCAGAACCATAGCCGCGGCACGGATGGTGCGGATGTCGCCGCCTTCTGCCAGCACAATGGTCTTCTTGTCCTGCTTTGCACGTTCGATCGTGCGGTCTAAAAACTTACTCATTTTGAAAAACCTCCTAAAAAATATTGCATCTATAACATTTTAATGTTATAATCTAAAAATAAGAAAGGGGTGCTTGATTTGACTGTTGTCGGCATCATAACCGAATACAATCCCTTCCATGAAGGGCACCTTTTGCATCTTTCCCATGCCAAAGCGATGGGGGATGCGGTTGTTTGCGTGATGAGCGGAAATTTTGTCCAGCGGGGTGAGCCTTCCGTGTATGATAAATTCGCCCGTGCCGCCTTTGCCGCCAGCCAAGGCGTGGATCTTGTGCTGGAGCTGCCTTTATGCTATAGCCTTGCCTCCGCTCCCGGCTTTGCCTACGGCGCCGTTGCCACGTTAGCCGCCACCGGCATGGTGGACACGATTCTCTTCGGCAGTGAATGTGGCGATATCGATCGGCTGTATGCCGCCACCAAAGCCCTGACGGACGCTGAAATCCAAAAAGCCATTGGCGTTCATTTGGCAGAGGGGATGACCTACCCTGCCGCCCGTACCAAAGCACTGGGGAGCTTTTCGGATATTTTATCCTCTCCCAATAACTCTTTGGGAATCGAATATCTGCTTGCACTGAAAAGCATAAACAGCTCTATCACGGCAAAAACCATGAAAAGACTTCCCGATGCCCCAAGTGCCACCAAAATCCGAACAAGCCTTTGGGAAAATAACACCCCCGACGGTATGCTGATGCCGCAAATGCAAAAGCCCGTTGCTCTACAGGATTTTGAAGCCATGCTGATGTATACCCTTCGAGCTACCGCCAAAGAAGAGCTTTTATGCTACACCGATGTGAATGCGGAGCTTGCCGCCCGACTTATCGAAGGTGGACGACTTGATACACTTTCACACGCCATAGAATATATTAAAACAAAACGGTATACAATGTCAAGAGTAAAACGCATTTTATTTAATATTTTAATAAAAAATTGCATTTCTCCCCAGACTCCGCCTGCCTATATACGTGTTCTTGCCATGACAAAACGCGGTGCTTCCTTGTTGGGACAGATGCAAGAAAAAGCAACTGTCCCCGTTTACACCAAACTCCCCAAGGACAACCTCCCCCCCATGCTCCAAAAAGACATTTTTGCCACCGATATCTATATGCTGGCAAAAAAAGCCCCTGCCGGCATGGACTACACCCAAAAAATCTTTGTTTGCCCCTAAATCAAAAACACGCATGTGACCCATGTCTCGATCTTCTCCCCGCAAATTTTCCGCCACACTTTTTCCTCTATACGCAGCATTTGTATACGACTCAAAATTCTATTTGTGATATAAATACCCGGCAAAGCACGATTTCACGGCTTGCCGGGTATCTGTTTTTTTATTCTATTTTCTCCCCTTGAGCCAAGCCTTCAATTCCCTTATTCTTTTGAAGTTTCGAAATATGCCGATTTTTTTCAAACATAACAATAAATTGTTAGCCACACGGATAGTACTTGGGTGATTTTCTCCCAAAATCTGCTTTCGTTTATAGAGCACCTCTTCATAAAGCACCTCGGCTTCTTTGTGCTCACCCAAATCCTCAAAAGCAATGGCCAGATTGTTCATGGCTTTTAGTGTCTCCGGATGATCTTCCCCTAAAATCTGCTTCCTCTTCCGGAGCACCTCTTCTTGTAGTTTCCTTGCTTCGGTATATTCGCCCAAACTTCGGAGTGTAAGTGCCAGATTATTCATAGAACCCAACGTATCCGGATGATTTTCCCCTAAAATCCGCTTACGTGCTTGCAAAACCTGTTCTTGCAATGCTTTTGCTTTGGTATATTCTCTCAAATTTCGGAGTGTAAGTGTCAAATTGTTCATGGCAACCAGGGTTGACGGGTGATTTTCTCCCAGAATCTGCTTCCGTTTTTTCAGCACCTCTTCCTGCAGTACCTTAGCTTCGGCATATTCGCCCAAATTGCGGAGTGTCAGTGCCAGATTATTCATGGCAACCAGGGTTGACGGATGATCTTCTCCCCATATCCGCTTCTGTTTTTCCAGCACCTCTTCCTGCAACGCCTTCGCCTTGGTATGTTCACCCAAATTTCGGAGTGTAATCGCCAAATTATTCATAGAACCCAGTGTATCCGGATGATCTTCTCCTAAAATCTGTTTCCGCTTACGGAGCACCTCTTCCTTCCGTTCCCTTTCTTCGTTATACAAGCCCAAATCGCGAAATATAGTCGCCAGATTATTCATCGACGCCAGTGTGTCCGGATGATCTTCTCCTAAAATTCGCTTTCTCGTTTCAAGTACCTGTTCCTGTAATATTCTTGCTTTTTTATACTCGCCCAATTCTTCTAAAACAGATGCCAAAATTCCCGTTGCACGAATCGTGTCCAAATCATCCTCTTTTGTTAGTTCGGCATAAAGAGCCCTGCTTCTTTCTGCTAAATCTTTGGCTTCTGTATACTGCCCTGCCAGTCGTTTAATCCACGCTAAACCAATCAGCATTTCCGCATACAAAAGGCTATTTTCATTCTGTGTCGCACGGGCAATCAGCGGTTCCATCAATCCAATTGCATACTCAAACTGCCCTGCTTCTGCAATTTTTTTGATTTCCTCCTTTAAGTGCTCCGCATAGAACAAACGAAGTGCTTCATCCTCCTCGCAGGTCAGCATCCCCTCGCGCAAGGTCGCAGACAGAGCATCCGCATGTGTTTCGGATAGGGGCGACGCCTCAAAGACAACCTCTCGATAGGTTTTATTTAAGCCTTGGGCAATCTGTTCCTTAATATGCTTCGGGGCTTTTTGTCTTAAAACATCCCCCACTGTCTGATGCAAACAGTAACCGCCCTTGTCGCCGGGCAATACAAAGGACATGGATTTAATCAGCTCGTAATCCGAAACACTAAAGGCAAGACCTGCCTTTTTCGTGATTTCAAAAATAACGCTATCATCCCACCACTCCACACAAGCTAAAATATACATCACATCCTTTTGTGCCCCGACCATATAGGACAAAAAGCGATGCAGAAGCTCTTCCGTGTCGGCGCCGAAGTGCTCCATCGCAGGGGTTTCCCCCTTGGCAAGAATATTTTCATATTGCGTTACGCAAAGATCCAAATACATGGGTGTACCGCCGGTAAGCCTATATAGGATTTTTCGAAGCTTTTCGTCCGGAATCCCTGCCGTTTCTAAAAACTTTATGCTGTCCGTTTCGGACAAGTCCCCTAAAAGATGCTGTTCCAAGCCCTCTTTCCAGCCTTCATAAAAGCGCTCCCACTTAAGCTTTTCTCTGCCGGCAATGACCCACAGCACATAAGGCACACGCGGCAACAGTCCCGTCTTGATATCTCGAAGCCACAGGTCATGGTTTAAAGGATCCCCGGGCAAAAGCTCGTTGACTAAGCTCTCATAGGTATCCAAAAAGATAACCAAGGGCTTTTTGCCTTTTTCCATATAAGCTGTAAGATCCTTAGCAAACAGTACAGGAAGCTCTTTTAATAAGTGATCTGCTTCCATGCTCTCGATTCTGTACACCGTAGTCGAATGTTTTTTCAGATGGTCTCGCACCATGGCAACCCCTTGGTCTGCCAGTTGCAAAAGCTTGGATGCCAGCCCCACCACGGGAATCGGGTCTGCGGCAGACATGCACCAGCTTAAAAAGGAGCTTTCCCCGATGATGCTTTTCACCTTCGGAGAATCCGGATTTTCCCCCAATTTTCGTGCATACACATAGTGGGCATAGTCAAAGAGAGGAAACGGGATCTTAAATTGATCCTCCAGCTTATTTTTCAGCCGCTCCAGCACCGCGCGGCTTTCTTTTCCGTCCTTAAAATCCCAATCCGAAAAAAAAGCCGCCGCATCCTTTTCTTTCATTTCTGCTTGCAATTTTTTCAAAAGACTGCTCTTCCCGATGCCGCCCACACCGTAGTACGACAGCACATGTACCTTCTTCTCTTTCCGCGCGTGTGCTTCCTCTACTGCATGAAATTTCTTCCAAAACGCCGCTCGCGGCTCTTCTCTGTCCGTAAACTCCCGCACGGCTATCGGTAAATCCTGCCCTGTCACAATATCCATCGTAAAATGCTCCTTTATTCTTTAGTTCAGCCCATACGCCGCCCGAAGCTCTGCCGCTTCTGTAAACTGCTCCAATTTTTCCAGTGTATATGCTAAATTTCCTGCCGCACGAATCGTGTGGGGATGGGTTTGCCCGTAGATTCGAATGCGGCTTTTCAGTGCCATTTCTTCCAGCACTTTGGCTTTTTTGTAAAAGCCCAGTGCCCCTAAGGTCACGGCAAGATTACTCATCGCCGCTAAGGTGTCCGGATGATCTTTGCCCAAGAGCTTTCTTCTTTTCTTCAGCACCTGTTGTTCCAGTGCCTTGGCATCATCATATTCTCCCTGCGCTCCCAACGTGTTTGCCAAATTCATCATGGCAGAAATTGTGGCACGGTGATCTTCTCCGAAGATTATTTCTCTTTTTTTCAGTACCTGCTCCTGCAAGGGTTTCGCATTTTCATGTTCTCCCAACGCCCCTAAGGTCAGTGCCAGATTATTCATGGCAGAGATTGTGTCCGGATGGTCCTCGCCCAAAAGAAGCTTTCTCTTTTCGAGCACCTGCTCCTTTAATTGCTTTGCTTCCTCGTTCTCTCCCATCTCACCCAGTGTCACTGCCAAGTTGTTCATGGAAGATACGGTGTCCGGGTGATTCTCTCCCAACATACACTTTCTCTGTTCCAGCACGGCTTCAAAAAGCTTTTTCGCCTCTGTATATTCGCCCAGCTCAAAAAGAATGATTGCCAGATTGTTCTTGGCGGACAGGGTCTCTTCGCTGTCTGCGCCCAGAAGCTCCGTATAAAGCTCCTTACTGTCCTCGATAAGGCTTTTGGCTTCGGCAAAATCTCCCGAAAGCCGCTTGATTTGTGCCAACAAGCACAGCATATCGGCGTATAAAAGGCTCTTTTGGTGCACCTGTGCACGGGCAAGAAGAGGCGCTAATGCGCCGAGGGCAAGCTCGCCCATCCCGGCTTCTGCCCATGCTTTCATCTCCTTTTGTATATGCTCCCTGTAAAACAGACGTAGCGCCGCATCTTCCGCATGAAGCAGCATGCCGCTTTGCACCAGCCGCTCTAATCCTTCGGCGTAGGCGGCAGAAAAATATTCTTTTTTCTCTACGACAGCTTGATATGTCGCCAACAGCCCTTGCGCCACCTGGGTTCTGATTAATCCTGGGCATTTTTGCCGCAAAATTTCGCCGATGGTCTGATGCATGGATAAGCGCCCCTTGCCGTCCGACAGCACAAAGGTCTGCTTTTTCACCGTTTCGTAGCACGTGGGACTGAAAGGAAGCTTTGTGTTGCCCATAATCTCCAAAACGTCCGCATCGTCCCAGTGGGACAGGCAGGCAAGGCTATACACCGTGTCTTTTTGCACGTTGTCCATATAGAACAAAATATTCTCCATCAAGCTGTCGGTGTCCGTGCCGAAATCTCCTGCAGTCGGCACTTTTCCCATAGCGCAAAGAGTTTCATATTGCGTCACACACAGGTCGAGATACATGGGCGTGCCGCCGGTGAGCTGATAGAGTGCTTTTTGAAGTGCCGCATCGAAAATCCCTGCGGTTTTTAAATACCATATGCTGTCCGCTTCGGACAAATCCCCCAAGAGAATCTGCGAAAGACCATCTTGCCAGCCTGCAAAAAAGCTCTCCCATTTGAGCTTTTCTCTGCCGGCAACGACCCACAGCACATAGGGCACACGCGGAATGATTCCGGTTTTTATATCCCGAAGCCACAGGTCATTTTGCAAAGGATTGCCGGGAAGCAGTTCATTGACCAGTTCTTCATAAGTGTCCAGAAAGATAACCAAAGGCTTTGGACTTTCTTCCATATACGCCGAAAGGTCTTTGGCAAACAGCATCGGCAGTGTTTTATATAAGTCATCGACTTCCATGCTCTCAATTTGGTACACCGTGGCAGAATGTTTTTTCATATGCTCCTGCACGAGCGCCACCCCTTGATCTGCCAACTGCAGAAGCTTCGAAGCAATCCCCACCACAGGGATCGGATCAAGCGCAGACATGCACCAGCTCAAAAAAGAGCTTTTGCCGATGATGCCCTTCACCTCCGGCGAATCCGGCCGCTCACCCATTTTGCGGGCATACATATAGTGGGCATAGTCAAACAACGGAAAAGGAATTTTGTAGGTATCCTCCAGATGATTTTTCAGCCGTCCCAGCACTGTGCGGCTGTCCTTTGCCGCTTCAAACTTCCATTCGGCAAAAAAAGGAGCTTCCTCCGCCGCAAGGCACATTGAAGGATTTTCCGTTTGCAGTTTTTCTTTCACGTCCTCGGGCATCCCCGTGCGGATTTCTTCCTTCAGCTTTTTCAAAAGACAGCTCTTTCCGATGCCGCCCATGCCGTAGTAGGATAAAACGTGCACCTTCTTTTGCCCACGCGCCTTCTCCTCTCCTAACGCTAAAAGCTCTTTCCAAAACGCCGCCCGCGGTTCCACTCTGTCCGCAAATGCCCGCGTGGCTACCGACATATCCCGCTCGGTCATAATATCCATTGTAAAATGCTCCTTCTTTGGTTTAACGATCGATGAAATCATTCTACCATAATCGACAAACCCTGTCAATTTCTCTTTTGGAAAAATAATGCCCCGTATTTTCCATTTTGCGAAAAATACGGGGCTCTAAAAATCAAATTTTGAAGATGTTTTTTACCAAACTTTAATTAAGTCTCTGTATTAGATAAGTAGTTGTATGCATAAAAGACCTTTTTATTCATTTTTGTGAATACCCAATGAAAAGGGGCAAGATATATTTCAACCTTGCTCCTGTGCAGATATTTAGTTCAACAAATTGGAATTTGCAGTTATCTATACTCATTTGGAATTTCGATATGAAATGTCTCACACAATAACTTCACATCATGCACATCATTCTCATCAAATTCGTATCCCAGATGGAACATTACTTGACTATATGGTTCAATACAGGAAACCTCTATCTCC
>JAFPCL010000206.1 GCA_017390225.1 Clostridia bacterium | reverse complement strand
GCTGCTGAAATCATTTTCCAGCCTTTCTCTTGTTTTATCGGCAAGGTCCAATATATCCATGTAATTCGCATAGAACGTGCTTCGGTTCAGACCCGTATTTTTGATAATATCCGAAACGGTTATGTCTTTGATTTCACAGGTTTGCAGCAGCTCTATAAAGGCCTTTTCAATTTTCTCCTGCGATTCCCTGCGGCGCTTGTTATTTTTCACATTCATCGTTTTCTCTCCCATTAAACCAACACTTGTTGTCTGTTTGCTGATTGTTTTGCCGTTTCAAAAATAGTATACTGCAAAAGCAATAAAAACACAAGTGTTGGTTTAATGAAAGGAGATTTCAAAATGAAAAAGAGTAGCTTTGTTGCGCTCATCCTGGGAACTGTAAGTGGGGTGCTTTTCGCACTCGGTATGTGTATGGCGCTTCTGCCGGAATGGAACGCATTCACAGAAGGTGTCATTTTCGGTGCGGTGGGTATCGTCCTCGGCATTATCACGGCGCTTATCTACTGCAAAATGGAACACAAGAAACTGCCGAAAATGAGCGGCAAAAATCTGTTCCGTACCATCTACGCAATTACTGCCACCCTGGTTCTTGGCTTAGGCATGTGTATGTGCCTTGTTTGGCACCAGATCATTTGGGGTACACTGGTTGGTTTGCTGGGCATCATTATGCTGATTGCGCTCATTCCGATGATCAAAGGCATCAAATGAATCTATTAAAAATTGCGAAAAACCCCTATATAAGTCTTATTGGCAACATTGCATATGCAATCGGCAATTGCACCATCGGATTTATGAACCACTCGTGGTGGTTTATTACAGTAGGCGCATACTATACGATATTGGCCACCGCACGCTTTTCCGTTTTCCTGGTAAAACGAAAGGCACAAGACAACCCCGATATGGTGCTGTTCGCCAAACGAATGACAGGCATCCTGCTGCTTGTGCTGTCTTTCTGCCTGACAGGTGTTAACACATTATCTGCCATAACAGAAAGAGGTACGAAATTTCACGAAATCATAATGATTGCAATTGCAACCTACACCTTTGGGAAAATAACCATTGCGATTATCGGATTGGTGAAATCGAAGCGATCGGCAACATCCATTACCGCGATTTTGCGAAACATATCCTTTGCAGATGCGGTTGTTTCCATCTACACCATGCAGCGCGCAATGCTTGTGTCATTTCCCGGTATGGAACCGACTGAAATTTTCGTATTCAACATTTTAACAGGAACAGCCGTTTGGATAATTGTGCTGGTTCTTGGAATCAATCTGATCGGAGGAAAACGCGTAGATATGGCAAAATCCAAGATTGTTCAGGCAAACGAAAAAATTGCTGAAGCGGTAACCGGCGGTTACAAGAAAATCGAAAAAGGTGTCGTTTCCGGCTATAAGAAAATCGAGCAAGGTGTTGTGCGCGGTTATACCAAACTTGAAGATAAATTTGTAGACGCTTACCTCACGAAGCCCGGCGAAACCGTTGAAGAAGCAAAAGCAAGATTGAAAGAGAAAACAAATAAGCCGGATTAATTCGAAAGAACTGGTTTTCCCACGGTCTTTCGAATCCGTCCTCCAAATGCCCATACCAAACCAAAAACACCAGCCGTTAAGGCTGGCAGATTGTTAGCTTGGGATGGTGGATTCGATCTGCATTTTCTTTCGCTTAGGGCGAAAGAAAATAGAGGTAGC
>JAFPCL010000205.1 GCA_017390225.1 Clostridia bacterium | reverse complement strand
GTACGGAACGACCAACGTGTCGTTCCTTCCCCCCCAAAACATTGCACAAAACGCCTGTTTTATGCCAATTGTGCAACACTAATGTTTCAATAGTATCATAAAAAAAGAAAATAATAGGTTGCAAAAAATAAAAAACTATAGTAAAATAATAAAAAATACATAAGGAGCTTATCCATGAATGCTTTTCTTTTAATCACCATAATTCTATGCCTTGCAATTTACCATGTGTCCATCAAGGCATTCAACACCAAATGCACAACCGGTGTCTACACCTTTAGTATCTTAACCTCGCTCTCCTGTGCGCTGTTTTTCACCCTGACAGGCGGCAATCTTTCCTTTTCTTCCTCGCTTATTCCTCACGCCGCCGCTTTTGCCGTTTCTTATGCCGCCGCAACCGTCGGCAACGTCATCGCCATTGGGTGCGGCTCTTTGTCGCTGACAACGCTGATTATTTCTTATTCCCTCATGCTCCCCACGGTCTACGGGCTGTTTTTGGGTGATCCCATTAAGTTCGGCTTTTATCCGGGACTTGCGCTTCTTCTCATTTCTCTTCTTCTGATCAATAAAAAAGGAGAAAAAACTCCCATCAATGGCAAATGGGTCATCAGCGTTCTCGTTTCCTTTGTAGGGAACGGCATGTGCTCCATCGTGCAAAAGCACCAGCAGGATACTTTCGATGGCGGCAAAAAGCATGAATTTATGATTTTATCGCTCCTTTTTGTTGCACTCATTCTCTTTGTGTTTATGCTCATCAAAGAGCGTAAAGACTTAAAAACCTGTATTCGCTACGGCTGGCTTTGGGGCATCATCTGCGGCATAACCAACGGCATTGTCAATCTCTTGGTCATGGTTTTAGGTGGCGGCGAAATTCCGCGCATTCCCGTGTCTGTGATGTTCCCCCTCATTTCTGCCGGCGGCATTGTGGTCACGTTTATCATGTCAAAGCTCATCTATAAAGAAGAAATGTCGAAAAAACAGCTAATCGGCTTTGTGCTCGGCATCGCTTCTGTTGTATTCTTAAATTTATAAGGAGGCGTAATCTATGTTTGTATTTTTCCACGGCTATTCTCCCGACACTTGGGAAGGCACCCAAAAGCATCATCTCATGCGCGAAGGCGATGGTCTTCGTGTGGTGCAGTCCATCATGCAAACCCCCGACATGCACTTCAACGCTCTGGCAAAAAAAGGTGGCGCACTCTATGAAATCATCCGAGAAAAAAACTGCCCCATGTATATGGACAGAATCCAAGGCGGTATCAATATTTTTGATTACCCCTACGACCGCGCCCTCATCGCCGACTATCAAGCCATGCTCGGCGATAAATTCTACGGCTTCCAGATGCACGAATGGCTCTCTAATTATCGCACCGATTTGCATAAGCTGGGAAATCTCTCCGCGGAGGATTGGACGGAAGAGAACATTATCAAAACCATCAACGATCAGTTCGGCGGCATGTTTTTATTCTTAGAAAGCATGACGGCAAAAGAAATGGAGCAAGCCGGCAAAGCCGAAACCTTTGCACATTTCTTTAAAAACATGACCGACATTTTCAAAAAACGTATGGAAATTGCACCCCTGCTTCCTGCCGATTCCGGCTTTATCACCACGCAATTTGCCCTTTCCTGCGGTGTGAAACGTATCATGCCCGAAATTGGCGGCCAGATTCCCTACACGCGCCTCCAGCTTTGTTATGCCCGTGGCATGATGCAAGGCGAAGGCAGAAGCTTCGGTGCATACTATGAGCCTTGGGGCGGTGGTGTATTCTCCGCCTGTATGTATAATTCCTCCGGCAAAAACGAATGGGGGCTCAAAGCCGAACACGGCTTCCCCTTTGAAACTGCAGGCCCCAACGGTGGTAGCTCCCGCTCTTTGCAAAAGCGCATTTTCCATTACGCCTATTTAAGCGGCGCACAGTTTATTTCTGAAGAATGGGGACTGTATAACACCTTCATGGATTTGGAAGACTTCGCCCTTTCTCCCTACGGCAAAGTCAAAAAAGACTTCCTCGCCTTCGTGGATCGATACAAGGATATCGGCAAAAAGCTCGCCCCCATTGCCGCCGTCATCCCCGAAGAAATGCAAGTATATGATCTTTGGTGGGATACCCCCGGCTTTGATTTGCATTGCGGCTTCCCCTCTCCCTTCCCCTATATCCGTGAAGTGAAAGAAGCGATTGCAGCACTCTTTTTGGATGCCGCCCCTGCCATCGGCATTGAAACCAATATCATGCACAATAGCATCATCCCCGATGCCATTGATATGTTAAACCGTGACGATCGCCTGCTTCGGCAGTATGACTACCTGGTCGATCTCACCCAAAGTGCTGATTTTAAAAACAAATTTAAAAACACCTGTGAAATCAGCGATGTGCCGTCTCTTCTTAAAAAGCTTCTTCCCTGCTATGTGGAAGGCACGCTCCATTGGATGGTCAACGAACGAAAAGGCGGCGGCTACTACTTGAGTGTGTTTAACAATTCCGGTGTCACCCGCACGTTGCAGGACGGGGAAAGCACGCTTCCCGAGGCGGAAGCTACCGTGTATGTCACCTTTAAAAATGATGCTGTGCCCACCCTTTTGGAAGGCTGTGCTTCTCTCCAAAAAGACGGCGATGGCTATAGACTCACCGTCGCTCCCGGCGAATTTGTGTTTATCTCTTTCTAAATCACATAAAACGAGGCTGTTGTAACCACGCATTACAGCAGCCTCATTATTTTTTGCAAAAACAACGCTTTTGCAAAGAACGTCCTATGTGACGTTTTCGTTTTTTACATGCGATTTATTCTTTGTTTTTATTGATACATCCTCGTTTTTTCTTCTGCGCTTCCGTAGGGAACGTCCCATGTGACGTTCCGTTTTTTATATGCGATTTTTACTGTATTTACAATATTCTTCTCTCTTATTCTTGATAAAAGAAAGTGCCGCCCCAAAGCAGGCCTTGGAATCGGCACATTTTATGCTATTTTCTATTCATCGTGTCTTACCAAACGAATCGCACGGACGTGGTGCGTCCCTTCCGGGCCGTTATTCAAGTCAAAGCGCAATCTGCGAATTGTGCCTGTCCATTCAGCATTTTGCGCCATGGGAAACTCCAGCACAATAAACTTTCCGTCGGTGGATGCCGTTTCCAAAGGAACCGCCACAGACATCGCTTGATTCATACTGCCGGAATCGGTGCGGTTAAAGAAGATTTGGGCTTTATCTTGATGCACCACCCCGTCGGTCTGCGTATAATAAAGATTCTTGATATCATAAGAAGCGATCACTTCAATCCCCTTATACGAAGAAGCATCAAAGTTCAAATGATCTATGGTATATGCAAAATGGTCATTTCCAAGCGCCGTGATTTTAAGGCATCCGTTTTCAATCTCCGTTGTGCATTTATTTACATCCGCATCTTGGAAAACAAACTTTTGCGTATCGGAGAAAGAGAAATTCCATTCCTCGTTCGCCTTCAGCTTTTCCACCTTGTTAATAACCGTGCAGGGCATGCTTGCCGGGGCATCCGTTGTGTACTTGCCGCCCAAGCCGCTCACAAGATACGAATCCCACGGCACGGTGATTTCTACTGTGTACACACCATCCTCCGGTGCAGTGAAGGTATTGACCTGTCCCGGATGCCAGTAGTCATTTCTGTAGTTATTGATTTCGTTCTGTGCCTGCCCGGTCATATTGGAAACCTTATAGGTATCGGCGTTTTGATATGCCACCGGGAAAAAGCCGTCAATATAATCCGTGCAGTACACCGTGTCCCCCAAGGACAGCGTGACATTGGCGCGTCCCTGATAGGGCCCGATGTCCGTGGTAATCTCAATGCGCTCGCTCACGGCAAGATAGACGTTAAAGGTTGCCTTTGCTTCTTTGCCTTCCTCCACGTGCACATATTTTGCGTGCTCGAAACGCTTCTCTCCGTCCCCGGTCTGCCAATCACCCGTGTAGGTAATGATATTCACGTTCGTATCCAGTACGTTTATCGTGGTATTATCGCCGTGTACCATATCCTGCCCCGTACAGACCGTCATGTTGCCGCGCATAAACAGGATGCCGTTCGTCATGGCTTCATAAGTGAAGTAATCCCGCAAAACGCAGAGCGCATCCTTATACGGGCTTTTTCTTGTATATGTCCCATTCTCGGCTGACCCGTAGGTGCCGCCGGTGTGTGTCCACGTGAAATATTTCGTCTGGGGCACATATAAAACACCGGGCGTATAAAAATAAGGATCCGAAGTATTGTCCAAAATGGCAACATTCAACTCTTTCATGATATCAATATGACTTTGCATGACCTGTGTTGTCTGCACCATGGGCACCTCGTTGAGAAAGCGATCCTCGGGATTGGGTTCCACGACAATATCCCGTGTTACCGGTGAATAAACGCCAACCTCATAAATATGTGCTTTGTGTTGGCCTTCTTGGGGTTGCTCCGTATCCACAATGACTCTGAACGATTTTACCCCCTTGATAACGGGAACATTTTGGGGCCATACACGCATGGTGCGATGCGCCTGATCACACCATGTTTCTGTTCTGAAATCAGGAACCGGTTTTTCACCATTGATATCCGACATCTGTATATGCACAACAATATCCCCCGGAAAGCTGGTGGCATAGCGAATCGTGAGATCACAAATATCGATTGGCTCCGGGAGTATGATATCAAAGTATGATCTGGTTTTCGCACTCTCGGTAAGCGCATAGCTCCCCTTATTTTTATCCCGCACCAGATTTAAAATTTCATCATCTGTGTCGATGCCATCCTCTCTCGAACC
>JAFPCL010000204.1 GCA_017390225.1 Clostridia bacterium | reverse complement strand
TCCATAGTGTAACGAGTCCGATCGGGCGCAACCTGCAATCAGCCATCCGTCAGATGGCTGTCCTTTCCTTTTTTGCCAAAAGCGTACGGTTTTGCCATATTGACAGACAGTTTGCCCCCATTTATAATAAAGCACCGCGGCACACCTGCGAGCAGGCATATGCAATGCTCTATGCACTGTATGCAGAGCTTCTGAAGCATACCGCAGCCGAAAATGTTATCTTTCTCGGTGATTCCGCAGGCGGCGGCCTTGCGCTTGCTTTTGCGCAGGATTTGCTAAAAACGGATTTGCCGCAGCCGAAGCAGTTGATTCTTTTGTCACCGTGGGTGGATATTTCCATGTCGAATGACGAAATGGATGCACTCGATAAGCTTGACCCGAATATATCCAGACGCGGTCTTCTTACCGTTGCAAAAGCATGGGCAGGTGACACCGATTTGCATGAACCGAAGCTTAGTCCCTTGTTCGGCTCCAACAAGGGGATTGCAAAAACGGCTTTGTTTGTCGGCACCCGTGAAATGCTTCTGCCCGATTGCCGTCTCTATCGCGAAAAGGCACTTGCCGAAGGGGTTGAACTGACATATATCGAAGAAGAGGGCGTCAATCACTGCTATCCCTTCTATCCCACCCCCGAAGCTAAAAAGGCAAAAAAACAAATAATAAACCTTATCAATACAGGAAGGATCTAAAAAAATGGCATTGCAATTTCATCGTCAATTGGAAAATATTCATGTCAATACTATGGCTCCTCGTGCCTATTTTATTCCCTTTAATACGCATGAATGCAAGGATGTACCCCGTGAAAAATCAGAGCTTTTTTATCTGCTCAGCGGCGAATGGGATTTCTGCTTTATTCCCGATGTGGAAAGAGTCGGCGTTGAAAAGGAGGGCTTTGCTGAAAACGTGAATTGCCCCGACTCAATCACCGTTCCCAAGTGCTGGCAGATGTATGCGGACCGTAATTATGACCCTCCGCAGTATATCAATCAGGATTATCCGTTCCCCGTAGATCCGCCGCATCTTCCTGACGCTATTCCCGGCGGCTTTTACAGAAGAAAATTCAGCTTCTCTAAAAAGGCAAATAAGCTTTACTGGCTTAACTTCGAAGGTGTTTCCCCCTGCTTCTATCTTTGGATCAATAACAAATTTGTCGGCTTCAGCAGTGTCAGCCATTCCACAAGCGAATTCGATGTAACCGATTATCTGCTTGACGGCGAAAACAAAATCGAGCTGCTTGTTGTCAAATACTGCGTAGGTACCTATCTTGAGGACCAGGACTTTTTCCGTCTGTCCGGCATTTTCAGGGATGTGTATGTGCTTGAACGCGACGAAAAATGCATCCGCGATATCTTCGTGAAGCCCGTTGTCAGTGAGGATCTTAAGTCGGTCGATATTTTTGTGGATGTTGATTTTACGCAGACCACTGAGCTTGCATGGAGCCTGCGTGATCCCGACGGTGTACCTGTCGGTCAGAGAGGGACCGAATGCGGCAGCTTTAAGGTATCGCTCGAAAATCCTGTTCTGTGGAATCCCGAACAGCCGCAGCTTTATGAATTGTTCATCACCTGCGGCACGGAATGCATCAGTATGCCCATTGCAATCCGCCGCTTTGAAATCAAAAACAGCACCGTGCTGCTCAACGGTGTCAAGGTCAAGGCCAAGGGTGTCAACCGCCATGACAACCATCCCGAAACAGGCTACGCTGTCACGGTAGAGGATATGCTCACGGATCTGTATCTGATGAAGCGTGCGAATGTCAACATGATCCGCACCTCGCATTATCCCAATGATCCTCGTTTTATGGAAATGTGCGACAGACTCGGATTTATGATGGTTGATGAAGCCGATCTTGAAACCCACGGTATGGGCTACAATTACGGTGATTGGTATTGGGATTACTGGTCATTCCTGTGTGATGATCCTGCATGGAAGGATATCTGCGTTGACCGTGCGGCTCGTCTGTTTGAAAGAGATAAGAACCGCGGTTGTGTTGTTCTTTGGTCATTGGGCAATGAGTCAGGCTGCGGCGAAAATCACCGTCATATGGCGGCATATATCCGCTCGCGTGATGAACGTGCGTTGATTCACTATGAAAATGCACGTCTTGAATATCAGGAAAGAGTCAATAAGGACTTTACGGATATTTCCGATGTGGAAAGCCGTATGTATGCCAGCATTGAATATCTTGAAGAATATCTCAATGACCCCACGCTCACAAAGCCCTTCTTCTATTGTGAATATGTTGATTCCATGAGCACGGGTGATGTTTACAAGCATTGGGACGGATTTGAGGATGTTGATAAGTACTTCGGTGCCTGCATCTGGGAATTCTCTGACCATGCCGTCAATATCGGCACAAAAGAAGATCCGAAATACCGCTACGGCGGCGACTGGGGGGAAGAACCCAATGACTTTATTTGCTGCATTGACGGTCTTGTCTATCCCGATCGCTCCCTTCGTCCCGGCTATT
>JAFPCL010000203.1 GCA_017390225.1 Clostridia bacterium | reverse complement strand
GCGAACTTCACATCTCGACGTACCATCGTACGCCTTCGGGATGACATTATCAAGGCTATGCCTTGATAATGTATTCAGTTCGCACATTCCGCACTCTTTTTTTCCATCCCCGGATTCAAAAGAATTATTTTACATCCCCTTTAAACTTTTGAATTCGTGTACTGATTTTTGTGTTGAACTGCACATATACTTTTTCCTCATAAAAATAAAAGCTGATGCATTTTTTCATCAGCTTTTATTTTATGTAAATATCAAAATTAATTGTTGCTGCCGGGTCTTCTTAAAAAGCTTGCGGAAAAGCTGCGCTTGGGCTCTTCAGCGCCGGGAACATTAATGCCGTCGTCTTCATTCTTGGGAGCAACGGGCTGTACGGGTGCTACCGGCTGTACAGGGGCTGCAGGACGAACAGGAGCAGGAGCAACAGGCTGAGGGGCAACGGTTGCTCCGGAGGGCTTTGCGCCCAGATTCAACACGCCGAGACCGGCGCCGCCCTGTGGCTCTTCTTCTTTCTTTTTGGAGAAACCGGTGGCAATGACCGTAACGATAATTTCGTCTGTTTCTGCCAGAGATTCATCGAAGACAACACCCCAAATGACGTTGGCGTTGGGATCTGCACAATCTTGCACCAATGTTGCGGCTTCATTGGTTTCAAACAGGCTCATGCCGCTGGGGCAAGTGATGTTAAGCAGAATGCCCGTAGCACCATCGATGGTGGTCTCCAAAAGAGGACTTTCGATAGCAGCTTTAGCAGCTTCGGTGGCACGGTTTTCGCCGCTGGCACGACCGATACCCATATGAGCAAAGCCGGCATCTTTCATAACGGTGGTTACGTCGGCAAAGTCAACATTGATTTCACCGGAACCGGTAATCAGGTCGGTAATACCCTGTACACCTTGGCGCAGAGCTTCGTCAGCCATGCGGAAGGCATCCTGCAGGGTGGTCTTTGCATTGGCAATGGTAATGAGACGATCATTGGGGATCACAACCATCGTGTCAACATTCTGGCTGAGCTCGGCAATGCCGCTTTCTGCCTGAAGCATACGCTTTCTACCTTCAAAGGAGAACGGCTTGGTCACGATACCGACGGTGAGAACGCCTGCGCTTTTTGCCACATTGGCAACAATGGGAGCCGCACCTGTACCGGTGCCACCGCCCATACCGGCAGTAACGAAAACCATATCGGCATCCTTGAGAACATTTTCAATATCGGTCTTGGACTCATCAGCAGCCTTGCGACCGGTTTCGGGATTGGCGCCGGCACCTTTACCACCGGTCAGCTTGTCCCCGATCTGAATTTTCACATTGGCCTTGGAAGCCATAAGAGCTTGTTTGTCTGTGTTGATTGCAACAAACTCAACATTTTTAATACCGGCATCTACCATGCGGTTTACAGCATTGCCGCCGCCACCACCGACACCGATAATCTTTATTTTTTGAACTGCACCCATTTCATTCATGAAATCCATTTAAGCATAACGCCCCTTTCAAATTCGGAGAATACATCTATTTTTTTGTATTATAACACCAATTGCTTTCCTTTGTCAATTGATTTTTCAATATTTTTTTCGATTTTATTTATCTTTTTTCTACTCTTTTGCCACTTTACGTCGTGATATCTTCGCCCTCCCCCTCTTCTGACACGGGAGCGACTTCTTCTGCCGACACTTCCTCTTCCGGCGAAGGTTCGGACTCCGGTTCAGGTTCAGGACGACGATATGTCACTTTACCATCATTGGTGCGCATATCCAAAACACCCGTCGCATCCGACATTTGCTTTAAAATTTCTTCTAATGCCGACAGCTTATACCCCAGATTTTCACAGTCACCCAGTTTTACCGTCATACCGGAAAACAAAATTAAGTCCACTTGTTTCGAATCGGAAAGATCAATAGTATTCACTTTTTTTAGCGCTTCTTTTTTCTCAAGGAATTGTCCCATTAATGCCAACTGTTCCTCGGAAGCAGTCACGGGCTTTCCTGCCGGAGGCATGGCGGATGTAATCCCTGTTATGAGCGGATAATCGTTATTCCGCTCTTCCGGCGGATACACGTCAATGGTTTTGAGCGTTTCGTCGATTGCCATCTGCCCATCGGAAAAGGCAACATATGCCGCAATTCCCCCCTCTGCCACCGATATGACCACACGATTGGGGAATTTCTTTTTCACCATAACCGAGGTAATCCACGGTATATCATAAATTGACATTTGTGCTTTCTCAGCATCCACACGCCACAGTAAATCCCCCGTATGAATTCCCGAAGCATTTTCAATGGCAGCATGAGACACCTGAGCCCCTGTGTTTTTCACTTCAATGCTTTTCACGGCAAACAAAGGTGAATTGATAAGAACAACGAACAGAACCACAACAGCAATCACGGTAAGAAGCGCCGCCAGAAGTCTGCGGCGTCTTCGCCTTCTTCGCAATTTCTGTTCCAACATTCTCTCTTTGACTGTTTTTATCGGTTTTCCATCCATAAGCTATCCTTTCTCAACGGCGGTTGCCCCCATATTGCTCAGTATTTGCGGTAAATTATCATATCCTCTTTTAATATGGTGCACAGAAAACACGCGGGTGTCCCCTTCTGCGCCCAATGCCGCCACACAAAGTGCCGCGCCGGCACGAAGATCCGTAGCCTCAACATCTGCACCGTGCAGTGCTTTTGCGCCTACAATCCGAACTTTGTTTCCGATGGGTATTATATTCGCTCCCATTTTTTCGAACTCGGATACCACGCGAAAACGATCTTCAAAAATATTCTCTCGAATCTCATGAATCCCTTCCGATTTTAAAAGTGCCGCCATACATACAGACTGCACATCCGTGGGAAAACCGGGATACGGCAAGGTCTCTACAGTAATATCCCCTTTCACATTTCCGCTTGCTTTGACACGCACGGCATTCTGAGAGAAAATAAAAATTGCCCCCATATTCCGAAAAACATGTAAAACAGACTCCATGTGATCGGGACGTATGTTTTCAAGAACAACATCGCCACCGCATGTAATCACACCTGCCATCAGTGTTGCCGCCAGAATCCGATCCGGAATCACACGGTGATGCGCTTCATGCAATGGTTGTTTCCCATTGATCGTAATGCATCCTTTTCCGTCAGAGAAAACAAGATGCCCTTGTTTTCGTAAAAAATGCAGAAGATCATCAATTTCAGGCTCTTGCGCTGCTCCCGTAATCGTAGTGACACCTTGGGTAGCTGTTGCCGCAAGCACTGCATTCTCCGTTGCACCGACAGAAGGAAATTTTAAACGAATTTCTGCCGGATGCAGATTTTTTGCATAGCAATGCAAACACAGACCGTCAACTTCTATTTCCATCCCGAGTGCCCGAAGTGCTTCTATATGCATATCAATCGGGCGTAACCCCAAAGAGCATCCGCCGGGCAGACACATATGTGCCTCACCGAGGCGCGCCGCCAATGCCCCTAAAAAAATCACAGAAGAGCGCATTTTCTGCATTTGCTCAAAGGGCACGGAAGCCGTGGTTATATTCTTCGAATCCACAAAAGCTCTTCCGTTTTCAAAGTAGGCTTCACAGCCCAGCGCCGTTAAAATTTCAAGTGTTGCACGAACATCGGAAAGATCAGGACAATCCTCAATCACATTTTCCGCGGCGTTCAACACAGTTGCCGCCAGAATGGGAAGCACTGCATTTTTCGCGCCATGAATACGAGCGACTCCCGACAGGGGCTTTCCCCCTTTGATTTTTATATATTCCCGGCATAAACCGTCCATGATAACACCTCCTACCACAGACAGTGTATGCCTTCTTGCTTATTTTCGTTACTTATGCAAAAGTGCCGAAACTTCTTCGTAAATTTTCTTGCATGCATCTATTGTGCCGATTGTATGTGCATTTGCACCCATTTCCTGCAAGGTTTTTGTGTCGTTAATTAAAAGCCCAATCTCATGATAAAGAGCTTCTGCCGATGCATCTTTATCAAGAATCATGCGCGCCGCGCCTTTATCTCTCATATAACGTGCATTATATTCCTGATGATTATGTGCCACATTTGCACTGGGGATTAAAATGGAAGGCTTGCCCATGGCACAAAGCTCACTGACCGTGATGGCACCGGTACGGCAAACAATCAGATCTGCCGCAGACATTGCAACATTGGCTTCAAAGATATACGGCTGAACAGATACGTTTTCCATGCGGGAGATATCCCCCACTGCTTCCATAAATGCATCATAATACCGCTCACCTGTAGAAACCAATAAATTAAATCGGCTTAAATCCATGTTTTTAATCATATTGATTACGGCATCGTTGATTACCTTTGCTCCCAAGCTTCCGCTCATGACCAAGACAATGGGGCGATTATCAAACCCATAGCGAATCCGTCCCTGTTGGGGGGCTGTAGAAAGCAGATCCGGACGTACCGGGTTACCGGTCAGAACAACTTTTTTTGCATTGGGCAGATAGTTCTGGGTTGTATCAAAGCTGGTTGCCGTCACGTCCGCTTTAGATGCCAAAAGCTTTACCGTCAGTCCGGGAATGACATTCTGTTCATGAATCAGTGTAGGAATTTTCAGTGATGCCGCCGCTGACACAACAGGCCCCGAAACATATCCGCCCGTTCCGATCACCACATCGGGGCGATATTCACGCAAAAGTTTTTTTGCTTTCATCGTTGCGCAAACGGCTTTGCATGCATAGACAACATTTTTGGGTGACAGACTTCTTTTAAAGCCGCAGACATCGATATATTTAATGGGAAAACCTGCTTGCGGAATCAGCTTTTTTTCCAGTCCATGCTCTGTTCCGATAAACAAAATTTCCGTGTTTTCATCTTGATTTTTAAAATACTGCGCAATGGAAATTGCAGGATTGATGTGGCCGCCTGTGCCACCGCCGGATAATACAATTCTCATATTTTCAAACCTTTCTGTTTGTATGCTTATTTAGCGCGATTTATAACGTGATACATTGAGCACCAGACCGACACCTGCCATGCAGGTCCAAAGTGATGTGCCGCCGGAGCTGAAAAAAGGAAGCTGAATACCCGTCGGCGGAAGTACATTGCATACGATACAAATATTCAAAAAAATCTGCACCGCAAACATCATCGTCACACCGAATGCTACCATGGACAAAAACGTATTCGGTGCATGGGTTGCAATCACAATTCCGCGCCATATAAAAGCCGCAAACAAAATAATCACCAATGTACAAATGATAAAACCACATTCTTCTGCAAACACAGAAAATATGTAGTCATTATCTGCCATGGGAAGCCATGCGTATTTTTCTCTGGATTGCGTATAGCCCCGTCCAAACAAACCGCCGGATGCAATGGCATATAAAGACTGAACCACTTGCCAGCTTGTGCCGGTAGTGTTGTTGCCTTCAAAAGGATGAAGCCATCCTTCAATACGATCCGCACGAAAAGAAGCACCTAGAAATATAATACCGATCAGACCGGGAATGCCACCGACAACACCAATGGTCACCAAAAGGCGATTTACGCCGGATGCTAAAAGCATAAGAGCTGTAATCATCAGATAAATGATCGTAACACTTAAATGACTTTGCCCGACAACAGCAATAAATGCCATCGGTGCTACAAAAATCAGCATTTTTAAAGATCCCTTGATGGATTCTCTGTAGCTTTGTGACCATTCATAAATGAATTTTGCCATAATCAGAATCAGCGTGATCTTAACAAATTCCGAAGGTTGCATGCCAAACAGCCAACGCTTTGCCCCATAAACAACCGTTCCGAACATCCATGTCAGAAGCATCAGAACAAGCGTTATCCCGTAAAACAAAACCGAGCCTCGCAGAAAAAATTTCCAGTCCAATTTAATAATGATCACCATAATGATCACCCCGGCTGCTACAAACGCAAGCTCTTTGATGGCAAATCCAAAGACCTCCTGCCGATAGTTTCGAAAGGACTTGCCGGCATAGGCACTGATCATGGTCAGAAGACCGATAGCGGCAATAAGAACGGAAAGCACAAGGTACGGAATATCAATGCTTCCGACTTTATATGACTCTCTTTTATTCATGATAAAAGGTTCTCCTCATTTAATATTTCAACAGAATCAACATTATACCGCAAGCAAGAGCTGTGACTATGCTTGCAAACAAAACAATTTTTGTTTCTTTCCACATACAAAGCTCCAGATGATGATGGAAAGGGCTCATTTTGAAAAACCGCTTTCCCGTAATACGAAAATGAGTTGTCTGAATAATCACAGATGCCGTTTCGATCAAAAACCAAATACCGGTCACGACAAAGGCAAATTCCAGCCCCATGACCACAGCCGCACCTGCCAAAAGACCACCTAGGCATAAAGCCCCCGTATCTCCCATGAAAACCTTCGCGGGATGGCTGTTAAAGATAAAGAATGCCAAAAGTACACCGCAAAGAGCAATCATCGTTTGCCCAATATCCCGATAATCCCGCATAATAAAAGCAACAATCGCCAGAAACACGGCGTTAATAAAGCAAGTAGAGGTTGCCAGTCCATCAATGCCGTCGGTTAAATTAATGCTGTTGGTCATTGCCAGAAAGAAAAGTATTACAAACGGGATAAATAGATTTCCCAACGACACACTGCCTACAACCGGAATCCAAACAGCGTGAATCCCCATGGGAAATCGAAGAATCAAAGCAAGTAAGCAAGATGCAATCACCTGCATAGAAAATTTCTGTTTACTTGTCAGCCCCATATTTCTCTTTTTCAATATTTTGATACCGTCGTCGAGTGCTCCGATCAGACAAAAAAGCAGACCGCACAGCAAAACATAAACTTTATCAAGGGACACACCACCCAAAAGTGAAAGACATGCCACAGGAAGAAACACAAGCCCCCCCATGGTCGGCGTGCCGGACTTTGTATTGTGCCACGAAGGGCCATCAGCCAAAATAGTTTGCCCCATTTTCATTCGCCGAAGCACAGGAATCAGAAGCTTTGTCAGCAAGATTCCCAAAAGAAGTGCCACAAAAAAAATTATAATAGTTTTTAGCATTCTCGTTTATCCCCCTTCGTTACAGCATCCCCAACATGGCAGCTTCTTCCCGCACAATCACGCGCTCGTCAAAATCAATCTTTGTGCCGCCGATATCCTGATAGGTTTCATGTCCTTTTCCTGCCAGAAGAATAATATCGTCCGTTTGCGCAATGGAAAGTGCATAGGAAATAGCTTTTCTTCGATCGGGAACTATGACAGTTTTTTCTTTGTATTCTTCCATGCCGGGCAAAATATCTGCAATGATTGCTTCCGGCGACTCCAAGCGCGGATTATCAGATGTGACAATAGCAATATCTGAAAGTTTACCCACAACTTCTCCCATAATGGGACGCTTTGTCTTGTCTCGATTGCCGCCACAGCCAAAAACCGTGATAATCCGCTTTGCACTAATAGCACGCACCGTATTTAAAATATTTTCTAGTCCGTCCGGTGTATGGGCATAATCTATGATAACTGTATACGGAAGCGGAAGATTCACAGTTTCGGCTCTGCCCGTCACACCCTTGGCAACAGCTAAGGCTTTTGCAATTTTCTCCGTAGGCAAATGCAAAGAGGCGCAAGCCGCAATTGCCGCCAAGCCGTTATACACAGAAAAAGTTCCGGGAATCCCCAGTAAAATATCCGTTATTTCATTTTTCTCCCGTAGCTTAAAACGAACGGCACGGGAAGAATAGACGATTTCTTCGGCAACAAAATCCGTTTCTTTTTTCATGCCGTAGGTGAACACTTTGTTTTTTCCTGCCGCTTTTTTCATGAAAGTGCCCTCTTTATCATCCATATTGATAACAGCTTTGCGACACATGGAGAACAAAATGGCTTTGGCAGACCGATATTCTTCCATGGTTTCATGAAAATCCAAATGATCACGGGTAAGATTGGTAAAAACACCTGTTTCAAATTCCACACCGGCAAGCCGTGACAGAGCGAGCGCATGAGAAGACACTTCCATGACTACGATTTCCACATGTTCCTCTGCCATTTGTGAAAACAACCTTTGAAGATGATGCGCTTCCGGTGTCGTATTGGTGGACGGCAGCTCTCGTTCTCCAATCAGATGATGATTTGTTCCGATAAGTCCCGTTTTAAAACCGGCAAAATCCAGAATTTGTTTGATTAGGTGGGTCACGGTCGTTTTTCCATTGGTCCCGGTAACGCCGACGAAGCGCATTTTTCGGGCAGGATATCCGTAAAAAGCCTGTGCTGCCATTGAGAGGGCTATCGGCGTACAGTCAACCAATACATAAGTGACATTTGCCGCATCATCAATCGGCACAATACGTTCCGCAACAATAACAGAAGCGCCTTGATCCACGGCGGACCGGATGAAATTATGCCCATCAGCACCAAGTCCTGTGAGTGCAAAAAACATAGAGCCTGCCGATGCTTTTCTTGAATCGGTCAAAATTTCCGTCACTTCGGTGTCTTCACTTCCGAAAACAATGCTGTATGGTATTTGTTCAAGAATCTGTGCAAGTTTCATTCTGTCCTCCTCCAATCTTAGTGCGTATCGTATTCAATAAATTCAACATTGACGATTGTGCCCTGCGACACAACACTGCCTGCCGCCGGTGTTTGCCCACTGGCAATGGCAGTTTCACTTTGTGCACCCGTAGCACTTCTTTCATAGTTCAGTCCCGTGTTCTCTAAAAGCACCCGACAGTCTGCCATCGTATAACCGGTCACATCCGGCACCGTCACCATGGCATCGCCGTCGCCGGTATATAAAACAATCGTCGTTCCGTCTGCCACCATAACATTTTCCGGCGGTATTTGGGTTTCTACCGTACTCCCCGCACCAATGATTTTGGACGAAAAACCACCGAGATTCAGCGTATTTCTTGCTTCCTCCACGGAAAGACCGATAACTTGTGGCACGCTTTTTTGTGCCAAACTCTTTGCGCTGTCGGCTTCCTGCGGCAAATTCAAATATTCACCGATACTCTTCAGTATCAAACCCACGGTCGGTGCTGCAATTTGC
>JAFPCL010000202.1 GCA_017390225.1 Clostridia bacterium | reverse complement strand
GTGGAAGGCGAAAGCTATCTTGATGCTTTAATGAAAGCTTTTTCGTCATGTGCCCATGTGGGCTTTTGCTGGGATTCTGGACATGAACAATGCTACAACAGAGGAAAAGATATGCTGGCATTGTATGGAGATCGATTGATTGCCACGCATCTGAACGATAATTTGGGAATCAGCGATTTCAACGGGAATATATTTTGGACAGATGACCTGCATTTGTTGCCGATGGATGGCATTATCGATTGGAAAAACGTATCCGAACGGCTGAATAAGTGCGGATATGATGGGATTTTAACTTTTGAGTTGAGCCGAATCAGCAAGCCCAATCGACATGACAACGATAAATATGAACGTATGTCAATGAAAGAATATTTGGCAGAGTGTTATGCTCGTGCCTGCAGAGTGGCAAGCATGTGCATGAACAAAGAGTGAGAGCGGAGGTTTTTGGATGTTAGATTTTACTTTCTTTACCCCCACAAAAGTGTTTTTCGGGAAAGATAAGCATAAAGAAATCGGTAAAATCATTAAAGAATATGGTTTTACCAAGATTATGATGCAATACGGAAAGAACAGTATCAAAAGAAGCGGTCTTTATGATACTGTTGTATCTGCGATTCGGGCAGAAGGCATAGAAATTGTGGAAATGGGCGGCGTAGAGCCGAATCCGAAGCTTGCCTTTGCCAAAGAAGCGGCATGCATTGCGAAAAAAGAAGGCGTTCAAATGATTCTTGCCGTTGGTGGCGGCAGTGTGCTGGATTCCTCCAAATATACGGCGGCAGGGGCGTGCTTCGATGGAGATATGTGGGATTTCCCGACAAAAAAGCACACGCCTAAAAAGGCGCTTCCCGTGGGATGCATTTTAACCCATGCGGCGGCAGGGAGTGAAATGAGTTCCTCGGCGGTGATATCATACCCCGAGATTGGCATGAAGCGCGGCTTCAACAGTGATACGAATCGGTGTTTGGTTGCTGTGATGAATCCGGAGCTGACCTATACCGTCGGTGCGTATCAGACGGCTTGTGGCGTGGTGGATATGATGAGCCATACCATGGAGCGGTATTTTTCTCTTTGTCCGCCGACAGAGCTTACGGATAATGTGGCGGAAGGCATTTTAAAAGCGATTATAAAAGCCGGAAAAACAGCCGTCGAAAACCCTTCGGATTATGAAGCCAGAGCAACTCTTATGTGGGCTTCTTCTTTGGCGCATAATGATTTGACCGGGTGCGGTCGTGAAAATGTGCTTCCCGTGCATCAATTGGAGCATGCTCTCAGCGGAGAATATGATGGAATAGCGCATGGCGCAGGTCTTGCGGTGCTTTATCCGGCATGGGCGCGTTTTATGTATAAAAAAGATGCGGCTCGATTTGCCCGATTTGCCCGCAATGTGTGGGATATTGTAGAAGCTGATGATGAAGAAGCGGCACGGCAGGGCATCATAGCCATGGAAGATTTCTTTGTCTCCATCGGAATGCCTGCGAGCCTGTCGGATTTTGATATTACGACCGATTGCATTGATCGATTGGTCGATCTTTGCACATTTTCAAAAACAAGAACCGTAAAAAGCTATGTGGACATGGATGAAGCAGTTTTGCGTGAAATCTTCCACTTGGCTTTTCATAAGGAATAAAAAATAATAAAGAGGTGTTTTTATGTCGATTTGTTTACTTCCCATGCCGAAAAAAATGACAGAAAAAGAAGGCTTTTTCCTGATGCCTGTCGGTGGCTATTGCTCTTTGGACAGTCGGGATTTGTATCCTGTGTTCAAGTTCTTAAAAGAGGAATGTACTTTTCCTGCTGTAATCGGTAAGAAAAGAGATGAAGAGCCGTCTATAGCTTTTGAAAAGGATGCATCCTTGGATAAAGAAGGCT
>JAFPCL010000201.1 GCA_017390225.1 Clostridia bacterium | reverse complement strand
ATGGCATCAAGTAAAGAGAAATCCGCAAAAAATGCGGATTTCTACCAAAAACAATATTTTTTAGATAAATAATTGTTTTATAAAGCGAATAAATGCTTTATTTCTGCCATGAAACGGTCCGTGCCTTTTTTTACATCCCCAATTTGAATTTTTATAGGAGAAAAAATATGTTCAATATTGTATTGGTAGAGCCCGAAATTCCGCAAAACACGGGCAATATTTCAAGAACTTGCGCCGCCACGGGCACACGGCTTCATATGATTCGTCCCTTCGGTTTTGAAATCACCGATAAGAACTTAAAACGTGCAGGTTTGGATTACTGGCAGTATCTTGATGTGACTTATTATGACAGTCTGGCGGACTTCTTTGAAAAAAATCCCGACGGGGCATACTTTTTTGCTTCCACCAAAGGAAAAAAAGTATACACCGAGGCGTCTTATCCCGACGGGGCGTATTTGTTCTTCGGCAAAGAATCCCATGGTCTTCCGGAGCCTCTGCTGAAAGAGCACTACGAAAACACGGTGCGGATTCCCATGTGGGGCAATCTGCGCTCTCTTAATTTATCCAATTCCGTTGCCGTGTGCCTGTATGAAGCCCTGCGCCAGCACGATTTCTTCGGCTTGACCCGTGAGGGTGCACTGACGGGGAGAGAAGATTGATGCGGCTGGATAAATTTTTGGCAGACTGCGGCGTCGGCTCTCGGAGCGAGCTGAAAAAAATCATTGCATCCGGCAGAGTGTGTGTGGATGGAACCGTGTGCCGCAGTCCGAAAACGTCGGTGGAGGAAACGGACACCGTGCTTTTGGACGGGCAAAGCATTGCTTACCGAAAGTATGTCTATCTCATGATGAACAAGCCCGGCGGCGTTTTGTCCGCCACAAGGGATAAGCAGAAAACGGTGCTGGATCTTCTGGGAGAGGAATGGAAGCATTTTGATTTATTCCCCGTGGGCAGGCTCGATAAAGACACGGTGGGGCTTCTTTTACTCACCAATCATGGCGAATTGGCACACAGGCTATTGTCGCCAACGTATAAAGTGCCGAAGGTCTATGAGGCGGTGCTGGATAAGGAAGGGGAAGAAAAAGACGTGGAAGCCTTTTTACAAGGCATCGACATTGGCGGCGGAGAAGTTGCGCGCCCGGCAAAGCTTTCCTATGATGCAACAGACAAAACAAAAGCTGTTGTGACCATCGCCGAAGGAAAATTCCATCAAGTCAAGCGAATGTTTCATGCCGTCGGCAAAGAAGTTGTTTTTTTAAAGCGCGTTTGTTTCGGCGGACTGATGCTTGATGAAGCCCTCGAAGAAGGCACATATCGTGAGCTTTCCGAAAAAGAAGTCCATGCCCTTTTTGAGAAAACGAACCTGTGAAACACAGGCGGTTGTTTGCATCGGGGAATGAAAAAGTGCAAAAGGTATTTAAGAAGGCGGACAATGGCATGGCAAGACGTGGAGCTTGCGTGTGTCAAACAGGCGGAAATGTTTGATTTCTGCCATCACACGGTCTGCACCTATTTTATGTCACTTTAAGACATTTTCGTCAATTCTAACAAACACAAAAGAAAAATTTTGTTGATTTCACCGCTTCCCTTTTTTTTTAAAGTGTGTTATACTTATTTCATTATTAAAACAGGAGGTTTGTACCATGTCCGGTCTTAGTTTAAAAAATATTTATAAGAAATATCCCAATGGTTTCATTGCAGTTAAGGATTTCAATCTTGAAATTGAAGATAAGGAATTCATCATTTTCGTCGGTCCTTCCGGTTGCGGTAAGTCCACCACCCTTCGTATGATCGCAGGTTTGGAAGAAATCTCTTCCGGTGAGCTGAGAATCGACGGCAAGCTGATGAACGATGTCGCTCCCAAGGATCGCGATATCGCTATGGTTTTCCAGAACTACGCTTTGTATCCGCATATGACGGTTTTCAATAACATGGCTTTCGGCTTGAAGCTTCGTAAAGTTCCCAAGGATGAAATCAAGAAGAAGGTTGAAGAAGCCGCTAAGATTCTGGATATCGAGCAGCTCCTGGACAGAAAGCCCAAGGCTTTGTCCGGCGGTCAGCGTCAGCGTGTTGCTTTGGGTCGTGCTATTGTTCGTCAGCCCAAGGTCTTCCTGATGGACGAACCGCTGTCCAACTTGGATGCTAAGCTCCGCGTGCAGATGCGTACCGAAATCGGTAAGTTGCATCAGAGACTGCAAACCACCTTCATCTACGTTACCCACGACCAGACAGAAGCTATGACCATGGGTACCCGTATCGTTGTTATGAAAGACGGTATCATGCAGCAGGTTGATACCCCCCAGACACTGTACGATTCTCCCTGCAACAAGTTCGTTGCCGGCTTCATCGGTAGCCCCCAGATGAACTTCTTCGATGCAGTTCTTCAAAAGGAAGGCAACGATTTCGCTCTTGCTTTCGGCACAAATAAGATTGTTCTTCCCGAAGGCAAGACCAAGGCAATCGCCGATAAGCTGAACGATTATGTCGGCAAGGAAGTGACCATGGGTATTCGTCCCGAAGACATGCACGATGAAGAAGTCTTCATTAACGATCATGCCGCATGGTGCGTTCCCGCTCATGTTGATATCACGGAAGCCATGGGTTCTGAAACCTTCCTGTACTTAACCACCGACGAGACCTCCTATGTTGCTCGCGTCAATCCGCGCACCATGGCTCGCACCGGTAATGATATCACGATTGCAATGGATGCAACCAAGATTCATATCTTTGATAAGGAAACCGAAGTTGCGGTCATGAACTAATCTAAAATAAAATCAAACGGGCGGTGGACTTATCTCCGTCCGTTTATTTATTTTAAAAAAAGAAAGGTGCACTATGAAAAAGCTGATTATTCTGCTTTTGACGATTTATACCATTTTTTCTCTGTCGGCTTTTGCCGAAGAATATATTGCCTTTCGTGCGTTAGACGGTGAAATCCAATCTTTGGTAGTTCCTGAGGGTATATCGGCAGAAGAATATGCAAATATTTATAATGCACGACATCCCGGCGTGCAAGCCGAGCCGGATGATGAACGATATCTGATGGCTGTGCCGAGTGATCCCATGTATATGCAGGTGCAGATGGCATACGAGCTGATTCATGCTTCTGAGGCTTGGAATTTTGCACCGCATCAGCAAGTGGGCGAACCCGTTATCGTTGCGGTCATCGATTCGGGCTGTAATGTGTATCATGAAGATTTAAAAGATCGCTTGCTCACGGGATATAATGTGGTTTATGATTCTACCGATGTTGTAGACAATTTTAATCACGGCACAGCGGTGTGTGGTCTTGTTGCCGCCGCGGCAAACGACTTGGGTGCCGTCGGTGTGGCAGGAAATTTCGACGTGAAGATTCTTCCCATTGCTGTGGTGAAAGCATCCGGGGGCATTTCCGCCTCCCATGTTGCCAAAGCCATTGAGTTTGCCATAGCACAGGGCGCAGATGTGATCAATATGAGCTTGGGCGGCAAAGGCGAAAATGCATTGGAAAAGGCCGCTGTGGAAAAAGCCATTGCCGCAGGCATTGTTGTTGTCAGTGCCGCCGGCAACGAAGACGGCACATCTTATTATTATCCTGCGAGTTACGACAACTGTATTTCCGTTGGCTCCTGCAATGCCATGGGTGTGATTGCGCAAAGCTCCGTGCGCAACGATAAAGTCACCGTTGCGGCACCGGGAAGCTATATTGCTTCCACATCCAATGCAGGCAACGATATGTACGGCACGTCCTACAGCGGCACGTCCTTTGCATCTCCCATTGTCGCAGGTGTGTGTGCCATGCTCAAGGCAGCAGCACCGACGCTTACGGCACAGCAAGTCAAAGCCGTTCTTGAAAAAACGGCAACGGATGCAGGGGATATCGGGCGTGATGATTATTACGGCTACGGCTACGTCAATGCCAAAGCCGCGCTCCTTTCTGTGCTGTCATTGTCCGAAGAAGAAGCAATTGCCGCCAATCGGCTTTTGTGTCAAGCAAGAGAACTTGTGCTTATAGAAGACACATTGGGCGTTTGCATTGAGCTTCCCAAAACAGAAGAAATCCATCCGTTTGTGATTTTCGAAACCTACGATGAAAATGCACGTATGCTCAATCGTCAATTGTTGTACCAAACAGGAAATGCCGCTATATCCAAAACTTTTCTGGCATCAAAAAACGCCAAAACCGTGAAATTATATATATGGACGGATATGCACCCTTTGTGCGATGTCCGAGAGTTTCAAATAGAGGTGACGTCGAATGAAAATTCGTGAAAATGAAGATAAAGAAGTGGTAAAAGCTGTTCGTGAAGGGCTTGCTGCCAAAGGTGGTTATTGTCCCTGTCGCATAGAAAAAACGGAAGATACCAAGTGTATGTGCCGTGAATTCAAAGAGCAGATTGCCGATCCCGAATTTGAAGGCTTTTGTCACTGTATGTTATACTATAAAGAAAAATAGGAGGAATTTACAATGGCTGTGATTACGATTACCAAAGATAATTTTCAAAAGGAAGTGCTGGAATCCAATGTTCCCGTGCTTTTGGATTTCTGGGCAACTTGGTGCGGCCCTTGCCGCATGATTGCGCCTGTGGTGGAAGAAGTGGAAGAAAGTGCAAACGGTGCTTTTAAGGTCGGCAAAGTCAACGTCGATGATGAGCCGGAGCTGGCACAAAGCTTCCGCATTGCCGTGATTCCCACCCTCGTTGTAGTCAAAGACGGAAAAATCGCAAACCAAACGACGGGTGTGCAATCCAAAGAAGCGATTTTGTCGCTGTTGTCATGAGCATTTGCTATATTGTCGGAGCTATGCCCGATCCCGATGTAGTGATTCAAAAGGGATTTGTCATAGCGGCAGACAAAGGCGTGGAAACACTGCAGAAAAAAGGCGTTCTTCCGGATTTGATTGTCGGTGATTTCGACTCTTTGGGATATGTGCCCGCAGGGGAAAACACAGAGCGCCATCCTTCGGAGAAGGACGACACGGACATGCTTTTGGCACTGCGCCGCGGCATGGAAAAGGCTGTGACACTTTTGTTCTCTATGGCGGTATGGGCGGAAGGCTCGACCATACCCTTGCCAATTTGCAAACACTTCTTTATGCGGCAAAAAGAGGGAAACGTGCATATCTTGTAGGGGACGGTATCGTTGCAACAGCCATATATAATGAAGCACTTGTTGTTGCCAACGAAGAAAAAAATTATGTATCCGTCTTCGCCGCTGAAGGTGATGCAGAGGGCGTTTGTCTTTCGCATTTGAAGTACACGCTTCAAAATGCACGACTCACGGCAGATTTTCCCTTGGGTGTCAGCAATGAAAGCACAGGCGAGGCTTTTTCCGTATCGGTAGAAAAAGGCGCATTGTGCGTGTTGTGGCATGAGAGCCCTGTGCATCTGATCGAGCGACTTATGAAGGAGGAAGCTGTATGACCATGGTTTTTTTAACGGCATTGGGCGTCGGCAGTGCGACCGTAATCGGTGCGCTCATCGGCTTTGCTTTCAAGCATTTATCCCACAGATTCTCAGACCTTATTTTATCCTTTGCCGCCGGTGTGATGCTGTGCGCCGCCGTATTCGGGCTTGTTGAGCCGTCTTTATCCTACGGTGGAAGGTTTTCCGTGCTTGTCACGGTTGCCGGTGTGTTTTCGGGTGCTTTGATTTTGAATCTTATGGATAAATTGGTGCCGCACTTACATAAACTATCCGGTGTGGAGATTGAAGATCATCCGGGGAAAAACGAAAAACTATCTAAGGTTTTATTATTCGTTATGGCAATTGCCATTCACAATTTGCCCGAAGGCATTGCCGCCGGTGTCGGCTTCGGCACGGAAAATATGGCGGAAGCCTTGGTTATTGCCGGCGGTATCGCACTGCAAAACATTCCGGAAGGTATGGTGATTATCACCCCCATGTTGGCGGCAGGCATCAGCCGTAGCCGCACCCTTTTGATTGCGGCGATGACCGGTGTGGTCGAAGTGGTCGGCACGTTTTTGGGCTATTTTGCCGTCAGCTTTTCGGGCAGTATCCTGCCCTTTGCCCTTGCCTTTGCGGGCGGTACGATGCTGTATGTAATCAGCGATGAGATGATTCCCGAAACCCATGCCCATGGGGGAGAGCGTGGTTCAACCTACGCACTATTGTTCGGATTTTGCTTGATGCTGATGATGGATTATTATATTGGTTAAATTTAAGGAGGAAGAAAAAATGAAGTATGTATGTGATGTTTGCGGTTATGTTTATGATGAAGCCATCGGCGATCCCGATAATGGCATTGCCCCCGGCACGAAATGGGAAGATTTGCCCGAGGATTGGGTATGCCCTCTGTGCAGTGTAGGCAAAGATAATTTTTCTGAAGAATAAGAAAAGAGGATAGGAACATGGATGTAACAGACGGAATTTTTTGGATTGGCGTGAACGACGAGGAGATTGACCTGTTTGAAGGGCAATACATGGTCGAGCGCGGCATGGCATATAATTCGTATCTTGTGATGAGCGATAAAATCGCAGTTTTAGATACGGTGGATAAAGCTTTCACGGAAGAGTGGATGAGCAATATCCGTGCCATCTTAAAAGACAAAGCACCGGATTATCTGGTAGTGCACCACATGGAGCCCGACCACTCAGCCAATATTGATGTTTTTATGCAGGCATATCCCCAGGCAAAAATCGTGTCCAATGCGAAATCCTTTGTGATGATGCAACAATTCTTCGGCACGGACTATAAAGACCGTCAAGTGGTTGTCGGAGAAGGCGACACCTTGGAGCTGGGCAAGCACACCTTAACCTTTGTCACAGCCCCCATGGTGCATTGGCCTGAGGTCATCGTCAGCTATGAAAGCACAACCAAAACGCTCTTTTCCGCCGATGCTTTCGGTAAATTCGGCACAACGGATGCCGATGAAGACTGGGCATGCGAGGCACGCCGCTACTATTTTGGCATTGTCGGCAAATACGGCGCACAGGCACAGGCACTTCTTAAAAAAGCCGCAGGGCTGGATATTCAAAGAATCTGCCCCCTGCACGGCCCGGTGCTGACGGAGAATTTAGGCTACTATCTGGATTTATACAATACATGGACAAGCTACGGCGTGGAATCCGAAGGGATTGCTCTTTTCTACACTTCGGTCTACGGCAACACAGAAAAAGCAGTGATGCTTTTAAAAGAAGCTTTAGAACAAGGCGGATCCCCCAAAGTAGTTGTCAACAATCTGGCACGATGCGATATGGCAGAAGCCGTGGAAGACGCTTTCCGCTACGGGAAAATCGTTCTTGCCACCACGACCTACAATGGTGGAATTTTCCCCTTTATGCTGGAGTTCCTCCATCATTTAACAGAACGGAACTACCAGAACAGAACCATCGGCATCATCGAAAACGGCACATGGGCTTCCATGGCAGAAAAGACGATTCGTGCCCTTCTGGAAAAATCCAAGAATCTCACTTTCACGGAAAATAACGTGCATATTAAATCTGCCGTTTCCGAAGGCAACATGGCGGAAATTGAAGCTTTGGCAAAAGAGCTGTTGGGCTAAAAAAGCATATAAAAAAGGCTGTTCCTTTTTGGAGGGACAGCCTTTTTTGTGGGTTATACGATTTTAAAGATTATTCGTTCGGAGTTTCGGTGTCTTGCGGCTCGGAAATGACCTCTTTTAAGGAGGTTGCAAGCCCTGCTAAGCCCTGGATGTTGGAAGGGATGATAATCTTGGTTGCTTTGCCGTTGGCGGCTTTTGTGAAGGCTTCCAAGGCGCGAATGGTGAGAACCGCTTCCGTGGGGTTGGATTCGTTCAGAAGACGAAGACCGTCTGCTGTGGCCTGCTGGATTTTAAGGATGGCAACGGCCTGACCTTCTGCTTCACGAATGGCGGCTTCTTTTTTAGCTTCGGCGCGCAGGATAGCACTTTCTTTTTCAGCTTCGGCGCGCAGAATGGCGCTCTGCTTTTCACCTTCTGCCACCAAAATGGCACTCTTCTTATCACCTTCGGCGCGCAGGATCGCTTCACGGCGTTCACGTTCTGCTTTCATCTGCTTTTCCATGGCGTCCTGGATTTCGCTGGGCGGAATGATGTTTTTCAGTTCCACACGATTGATTTTGATGCCCCAGGGGTCGGTAGCTTCATCCAAGATGGCGCGCATTTTGGTGTTGATGGTGTCACGAGATGTGAGGGTTTCGTCGAGTTCCAAATCACCAATGATGTTACGAAGCGTGGTAGCCGTCAAGTTTTCAATAGCGGCGATGGGGTTTTCTACACCGTAGGTGAAGAGCTTGGCATCGGTGATCTGATAGTAGACAACCGTATCGATCTTCATGGTGACGTTATCCTTGGTGATAACAGCCTGCGGCTGGAAGTCGGCAACCTTTTCCTTGAGGCTGACATCTCGTGCCACACGATCCAGGAAAGGAAGCTTCAGGTGAAGACCCACAGACCAGGAATCGTGATAAGCACCCAAGCGTTCGACAACGAAAATATGTGCCTGCGGAACGATTTTGATACAGGAAATTAAAATAACGAATAAAATAGCAATGATAGCAATGAATAAACCGGGCATAAATATTACCTCCTACTAATTTTGAGAATTTTCTTTAACAATGAGCTTGACCCCTTTGATTTCCAGAACCGTGACCAAACGATCCTTTGCAATCGGCGTGCCGGATTCAGAGGCGGCAGACCAGATTTGCCCCAATACTTTGACTTGTCCCGTGTTTTCGATAGGATCAATATCCGTTGTGACAATGCCGGTTTGACCAATCATGCGGTCGGCGTTGGTTGCACTTTTTTTGCCTTGCAACTTCTTTGCCAAAGGACGAGAACAGAGGATGGCGGCAAAACTTGTGATAATAAAACACGCAATTTGCACGCCAACAGGCAAATGAACAAGGTAAGTAACATAAGCGACCAAAGAACCAAGGGCGAACCAGATGCTGATGAGACCGGGAACCATGAACTCAACAACCAGACTGATACCGAATACAATTAACCAAATCAATTTCATGACTCCTTTCTTTAGGTTGATTTAAGTATAGCATATGTAAGTTGACTTTTCAATATCACAAAGTGAAAAAAACGATATTAATTTTTTCAAAAAGTAAAAACAGCAAGAATTTTGACAAAAAAGAGAAGTGAAAATGCACAATATACATTTTATGTATACAAGTGAGTTATCCACGGTTTTTTGGAAAAAACAGAGGTAATACACGGCT
>JAFPCL010000200.1 GCA_017390225.1 Clostridia bacterium | reverse complement strand
TATGACACCTCGCATTTCACCAAGGCTTTTTCCTTAAGGTACGGCAAAACTCCCGGTAAGTACAGAAAAGACAAATTCGGTAAGGAGAATTAATATGACACTTCAAATTGCTTATCCATTAATGGCGCATAAAATTCCTTTGAAATATCGCTGACGGAAAACACACCGCTTTGGGTGATATCCTTTTGCAGGGGATGATTTTCCGTTGCCAAGGAAAAAAGCGCATCAAAAAGAACAACTGCGGCGATAACAACCAACGTGTAGATGATGCTTTGTGCACCATATTTAAATTTTCGTGCCATATCTTTCCCTCCTTAATTCCAGCGCCGTCTTTCCAGCACACGAACGGTGAGGAAAAGGAAAATAAAAGTGACACTGATATATTGAAGAATCGGCGCGACATTTAACACACCGCGCAGGAAATCGTTGTAGTTCTGCACCAAAGACAGCCACTGCATCACCCCGAACAACAACGGTGCACCGGAAAGTGCGCCGCTTCCTACCAAAAGCTCCAAAGCAAACATCAGCACAAAAACGCCGATGGATACGATGGCAGACACGGCAGGGCTCTCCAGAAGTGAAGAAATAAACATTCCAATGGCGGTATATGCCGCAGACAACAGAAGAAAGCCAACATAGCACAATATCAGCTCTTGCCAGATTACGGCATTGTTCATTGCCAGCACCACCACATGAAACACTGTGGTCAACAGCGTAAATGCCACAAGGCAAAATGCCGACAAAAATTTACCGCCGACAATCTGCCAGGTGCTGACCGGTGCTGTGAGCAGAAGCTGCTCTGTTTTGCTTGCGCGCTCTGCGCTCATCAGCCACATGGTGAGCACGGGAATCAAAAAGATTTGGGCAAAAACCATGACGGAAAAGGCGCCGGACACGCCGCCTTCGGAATTGCTGACATTGATAAGATAAAAGCAAAGTCCGAAGCACAACAGGAAAAAGCCCATGTATAAATAGCTCAGCGGCGACTGGAAATAGGCATTCCATTCGCGCTTTAATATTGCCTTCATATTGCTTCCTCCTTATGCTATATTTTCGGGATGGAATTCTCCCAAACACAAAATTGTTTTTATGATCCGATCTTCCATATCGGTATTTTTTTCTTTACTGCCTGCGATCAGCTCCACAAACAAATCTTCCAGGGAAAGCTCTGTCATTTGAAGCCCCTTCACCGGCACGGGAACGGAAGACAAAAGCGAATAATATCCGTTTGTCCAATTTTCATTGAGCACAAGCTCGATGGAATCTCCCTTGACCTCTGCACGGGAAACACAAGGAAAAGCATCCATCAGCATTGCCAAAGCATCGATAAGCTTTTCGGGCAATCGCTCTTTTGTTTCTGCCTTTTTTATGCGCTGTTCATCGGACACCAAGCTTCCGAGTGCTTCGACGGCTTTTTTCTCCGTTTCATTCGGGTGTGCCATACGGTAGCGGCTCACTGCAAACCAGCGAAGAAGCAGCTCTAACGTTTTCAAAGAAAGTGTTTCTTCGGCATCCGAAAGTGTGAGACGAGCCGCCTTGCGGTTTTCCATGGATGCCAATTCTTCTGCAGAAGCATCGGCAATCAGCTTGCCGCCACGGATAATCAGCACACGGTCGCAGAGGGCACTGACTTCCGACAGAATATGGGTAGAGAGAATGACGGCATGGTCTTTGGCATATTCCCGAATCACTTCGCGAAATTCCACAACCTGCATCGGGTCTAATCCAACCGTCGGCTCGTCCAGGATGAGAAGCTCGGGGCTTCCCAAAAGCGCCTGTGCTATGCCGACACGCTGGCGATACCCTTTGGACAGATTTCGGATGACGCGATCTTTCACGTTCGTAAGCTTTGTTTTTTCCATGACAGACAAAACTTCTGCCTTTTTATCGCCTTTGATGCCCTTGAGCTCATACACAAAGACCAGATATTCCCAAACGGTCATGGTGGGATACACGGGCGGCTGTTCGGGGAGATACCCCAAGTGGTGCTTTGCCTTCACAGGCTCTTCCACGATGTCCTTGCCGCAGATATAGACCTTTCCCTCGGTTGCGCCATAGTAGCCGCAAATCACGTTCATGGTTGTACT
>JAFPCL010000199.1 GCA_017390225.1 Clostridia bacterium | reverse complement strand
TCTTCTTTATAAGCGGCAAGCCCTTTTTCGACCAGTTCTTCTTTAATATCATTAAAAACGATGGTTGCACCTGCACCTGCCAGTCCCTTGGCAATGGCATAGCCAATGCCGTAGGATGCGCCTGTGACCAGTGCTACTTTTCCTGTTAAATCAAACATTTGTATAGCCTCCTTTATTTATCTTTGCACTCTGCCGGAGCCGTCGCCACCGACTAAGTTATCGACTTCAGATCGCGTCACCACATTGAAATCCCCGGGAATGGTGTGCTTGAGTGCCGATGCCGCCACGCCGAATTCCAATGCAGACTTAACGTCTTTTCCATCTAAAAGACCGCAAATCACACCGGCGGCAAAGCTGTCGCCGCCGCCCACACGGTCAACCATGGGCGTAATTCTGTATTCTTTGGAGTGATAAAATTCTTTCGTATCTCTTGCGTAGATGCAGGCAGACCAGCCGTTGTCCGAGGCGGAGTGCGACATACGAAGAGAAGAAACCACATATTCAAAATTAAACTTCTCCACCATCTGCTCGAACATGCTTTGGTAGCCCAAAAGATCCAAATCATCGCTTGCGACATCAGTGTTTGGAAGCTTGAAGCCGAGTACTTTTTGCGCATCTTCTCTGCCGCCGATGCACACATCCACATATTGCATCAGATGGGTCATCACCTGCTGTGCTTTTTCGATGGACCATAATTTTTGGCGGAAGTTAAGATCCACGGAAACCTTCACGCCGTGTGCTTTTGCCGCTTGAAGTGCGGCTTCTGTCAGCTGTGCGGCTTTGTCGGAAATGGCAGGGGTAATGCCCGAAAAGTGGAACCAGTCGCAATGAGCGAAAATGACATCAAAATCAAAATCCTCAATATCTGCCGTAGAGATGGAAGAATGGGTTCTGTCGTAGACAACATTGGAAGCCCGCAGCGCAGAACCGATTTCCAAGAAATAGATGCCCAGGCGTTCGCCGCCGCGGGCGATATACTTTGTGCCGACGTTGAATTTCCGAAGGGCGGCAACGGCACTGTCGCCAATGGGGTTCTTTGGAACCTTCGTCACAAACTCTGCCTCATGGCCATAGTTTGCCAAAGACACAGCAACGTTAGCTTCTCCGCCGCCGTAGCACACGTCAAACTCGTCGGCCTGTATAAATCTTTCGTTGTTGGGGGTGGAAAGGCGAAGCATGATTTCGCCCATGGTCACAACCTTTGCCATGTTATTTCTCCTCCATTTTTTCCAAAGACTCTTTCACAAAGAAACTGCCACCGATAGCCGCCACTTTGTCAAAGGCTAAAAATTCATCGATATTGCTTCTGTCCACGCCGCCGGTAGGAATAAATTTCACCTGCGGAAAAGGCGCAGACAATGCCTTGAGTGCCGCAAGACCGCCATAGACATTTGCCGGGAAGAATTTCACCGTGGTGATGCCCAGCTCCAGCGCCTGCATAATCTCCGTCGGTGTTACGCATCCCGGATAGTACGGAATATTTTTTTCGGCACAGACTTCTGCCACGCTGACCGAAAGACCGGGCGACACGATAAATTCTGCACCGCAAGCAATTGCCTTTTCGCACTGCTCACGGTTAATAACCGTGCCGGCACCGATGCTCATATCGGGGTACTTCTCAACCGCCAGTGCAATTGCTTCTGCGGCACAAGCCGTGCGGAAGGTGATTTCCGCACAAGAAATGCCGTTATTTTTCAGTGCCGGCAGAATTTTATCCACATCGGATAATTCTTTAATCACAACCACAGGAATAAATTTTTCCATGGGAACCAACGCCCTTTCTTACAGTAAATCCTTTGTTTCGATATGATCCATATCGGTAAATTCCTGATTTTCGCC
>JAFPCL010000198.1 GCA_017390225.1 Clostridia bacterium | reverse complement strand
CTTTCTGCATCCCGTGGCGGCATCCCCGTGCTCCACCGTGTTTCCCTTTGTGTGAAGGATCATGCCATCACGGCAATTTTAGGTGCCAACGGTGCCGGAAAAACTACCCTTTTGTCTGTTCTTGCCGGGCTTGTGCCCCCAAGCAGCGGCACGGTGTTGTGGGACAACAAAAGTCTGCTTCCTTGTGCTCCCGAAGAGATTTTGCGGCAAGGGATTGCTTTCGTGCCGGAAGGGCGGCGTGTGTTTGCTGATTTATCCGTCACGGAGAATTTGATTGTGGGCGGCACGATTCTTCCGAAAAGACAGCTTAGGGTTCAAGTGGACGCCATGTTTTCTTTGTTTCCCAAGCTCTACGAGCGAAAAAAAACACCTGCCGGGATGCTCTCCGGCGGTGAACAACAAATGCTTGCCATGGCAAGAGCGCTGATGAACCGCCCTCGGCTTCTTCTTTTAGATGAGCCGAGCCTTGGGCTTTCGCCTGCCATGGCAAAGCAAATTTATACACTGATTCAAAAACTTACAAAGAAAACCGCCGTTTTATTGGTCGAGCAAAATGCCAAAGCGGCGTTGTCCATTTCGGAAGAAGCTTACGGATTATCCGGCGGAACGGTTGTTTTTTCGGGACAAAGCCGTGCGCTTCTTTGTGATTCGAAGGTGCAAAAAGCTTATTTGGGGAGCAATTGATCTTCTAAAATATTGACCACGAAAACGCCGCATTTTTTTGCATACATAATGGTGTTTCTTGTGCCGCCGGGTGTGCCGTTAAATGCCGCAATCACACGGCTCACCCGATCCACCATATAGACGTTCCGCACCTGAAAACAGCTTTTGGTGTAGTGCTCGCACACGATTTTCACAAAATCTGCATTTTTTAAAATTTCTTGATAATGCATCTGCTCTTTGATATTCCACCGCTTTTCAAAGCCCTCGAAGGGCACGGCACAAATCAGCTTGATGTCGGGATTATTCTCTTTTTCCTCCAGCACCACATCTGCCGCCCACAAATCCAGCCCGCGCGCCATACCCGTGATAAACGTGGTTAAGCCGTCTTCCACAGCATCCCGCACAGCGATTCGAAGGCGCGACTTGATTTCTTTTTCTACGGTTTCTATCCCATCATTTTCCAAAAAGAGCTTTTCCGGACGATGCCCCGTGAAACAGCACCTTTTGTTTTTTGCATCGATTTCTGCCATTTTATCCCCTTCATTCATAAAAAATTCATAAATTTCAAAAGAAAATACTTGATTTTTTGTGCGATATGTAGTATAATACAGATAAAGAGAAGAGATTCTCTTATATCTCATAAAGAAGGAAGTGTGTTATATGAAGTTCACCATTATTGCAAGAAAGATAGAACGCAACGAAGCTTTGGAAAAATACATCGAGAAAAAGCTTTTGAAGCTCGAAAAGTTTTTCCGTGATGAGCCGGAAGTAAAAGTTGTTTTGTCCACGCAAAAAGGCGGTCAGCAAGTGGTTGAAGCCACCATCTTTGTTCCGGGCATGATTTTCCGTGCCGAAGAGAATGCGAACGACATGTACGCTTCCGTAGACAAAGTTGCTGCCATGATTGAACGGCAAATCCGCAAGAATAAAACGCGCCTTGCAAAATCCTTGCGTGACAATGCCTTTGCACCGCAGGAAGAAGTGCTTCCCGAGGAAGAAGAAACCAATTTCCCCATCGAAAAGGTCAAGCGCTATGCGGTCAAGCCCATGAACCCGGAAGAAGCGATTCTGCAAATGAATCTTTTGGGGCACGAATTCTTCGTTTTTGAAAATGCCCAATCGGAAGAAATCAATTTGGTTTACAGAAGAAAAGACAACACCTACGGTCTCATTGAGCTCGAATAAAAAATTCTCACCCGAAACGGGTGCTCCCTCCTCCTAATTATTTTTGAAAGGAAATCGCAATTTGCGGTTTCCTTTTTTGTGTTTATGTTTCCACAACAAAAAAGACCGGCGAATATTTTAGAGATAGGGGATGTAAAAAAAGGCACGGACCGTTTCATGGCAGAAATAAATCATTTATTCGCTTTATAAAACAATTATTTATCTAAAAAATATTGTTTTTGGTAGAAATCCGCATTTTTTGCGGATTTCTCTTTACTTGATGCCATGAAACTACGCGCGAACTTCACCTCTCGACGTACCATCGTACGCCTT
>JAFPCL010000197.1 GCA_017390225.1 Clostridia bacterium | reverse complement strand
TCTTAATGCGGCAGATGAAATTTGCAAGGAAATCCCCCTTGCAGTGACCGATCGGGAAGAAGTGATTCGCGGTATTTATCGCGGACATAAACTCAGAAATCGCTATACGATTCTGCAGTATTTGTTTGAAAAAGGTCTTTTGGACAGTTATGCCGAAGGAGCAGCGGATGCATTGTTGAACCAATAAAAAAGGAGAAAAACATGAAAGCGATTTGTTTGAAACTGCATTTTCCTTATGCATGGGTGCTGGAACAATATAAAAACGGAAATCGCACGGTTGTTGAAAGTGCTCTGAAGAAACTACAGGAATACTTTGCCGGAAAAGTGACGGTCATTGTATCTAAAGACGTGCAGTCCCTATGCCTGCTGGTCGCATCGGAACAGGAGGTCTCCGAAAGCGAAGTTTTGGAGCAAATGAAAAAAGAGCCTCTGTTCGGTGATGAAAACGCGCAAGTAGAGATTGAAATCAAAGAGCTCGATGCGGATCAGCTAAAAAAGCTTGTTTCGGATGTGGAAAAGAAGCTGACCGATGAAGAAAAAGATTTTTTCAAGGATCATTTCGGCGTAACGATTGAGAAACAAGAAGACATCCTTTATATAGAAACAGAAGAAGACACAAGCGAAAAAAAGGAAATGTCTCTGGACGAATTTATGCAGGAAATGGTCGGCATTGCGCCCTTGGAAGACTGGGTGGAAAAAATGACCGCCATCGGAAAACGGCATAAAGCATTTGCACATCAGCATAGAATCGCCCAAGCATTTTCTTATGTGATATCCATCAACAGAGGGAACGGGCTGTCGTCGATTTTAGAACTGATGAAATATCATATGGTGAAGTTGGAATTTTTGCCCAAGCATGCAGATGTGATAGAGCATAAGCTATCATTTGTCGATGATGTGGAAGATGTTCGTCCGATTGGCTCTCTTTTGGAACGTATGTCCGAAAGCACGGTCAAAGGACAAGTTTTTGAAGGAATCGTGGCGGTTGCACTGGACGAATGGCTGGATCATTTGTATGACAAGCGCCTGGATATCCTGCTGGATATTATGTGGAAGAGCAGAGGAAAAACAGTTTTTGTGTTTACTCTTCCGTATGTCGATGATTTGGTCATCAATAAAGTATGTGAACGTGTGGATGATGTGCTCACCGTGTGGAAAATGCGCTTTGCGCCCGTGTCTGATGAACGGTATTTCGATATTTTCTGCAAGCAACTGAAAAAAGCCGATATTGAAGCAGATGCCTCTGTGAAAAATGCTTTTATTTCTAAAATTATCGAAGAAAAAAATGATGGAAAATTCTACGGCTTCAATACGGTGAAAAAAATCGTACAGGAAGTTTTGTACCATATTGTTGCCGAAGCGGCACAGCAGGATCGGGATATTCCGAAAACCATCACCGGCGAGGATTTTGAACACTGGTACAAAATCGATGCGGATGGCGGCGTGAGCGGCTTAGAGCAATTGGCAGAAATGATTGGGCTTCACGAGGTCAAAGAAAAAATTCGTGAAATTCTTTCGACGGCAAAAATGCAGAAAAATCTGTATATGCAGAACAAAGATGCCATCAAGCCCTGTAATCATATGATGTTTGCCGGCAGTCCCGGCACGGGCAAAACCGTTGTGGCAAGAATTATCGGCAGAATCTTTAAAGAAGAAGGGCTTTTGTCGGTCGGTAATTTCTTTGAAGTTTCCCGTCAGGATTTTGTCGGCAAATTTGTGGGACATACGGCGCCGAAAACCATGGAAATCTGCCGCAATGCATATGGGTCGGTTTTGTTCATTGATGAAGCCTATCTTCTGGCGGAGGACTCGGGTCACGGGTTCGGCTCCGAAGCCATCGGCACACTGATTGCCGCAATGGAAAATCAAAGAGATGATATGGTGGTAATCTTTGCCGGCTATGAAGACGATCTTGAAAAATTGTTTGAAGACAATGCAGGTCTTCGTGACCGTATTCCGCACAAGATTGTTTTCCCGAACTACAATCGGGATGAACTGAAAGAAATCTTCTTTCTGCAACTCAGAAAAGGAATCACGGTTGACGACAGCTTCCGTGTGGCGGCAGATAAATTCTTTGCAGAGCTTCCCGAAGCGCTTTTACAGGACAGAAATTTCAGCAACGGCAGATTCGTTCGAAATCTGGCAGAGCGAATGGTTTCCAAAGCCGCCATGCGCTATGATATGGAAAACGTGGTGCCGTCGGAATATAAGCTGACGGAAAGCGACTTCTCTTTGGCTGTTGCCGATGCAGACTACAAACGTATGTTTGCAAAACCGGAACAAAAACGCAACCGAATTGGTTTTTAATATAAAGAAAGGAAGAGTGAAATTATGATTTTAATGCCGAATTTCTTTGAAAAAGAAAACGGAATGGAACGTGGCTATGATTTAGCCTCCCGTCTTTTAAAGGACAGAATTATTCTCATGTTTTCCGATGTCAACGACGACTTGGCTTGCAGTATTATTGCACAGATGTTGTATCTGGAATCCGTGGACCCCAATCGGGATATTTATCTGTATATCAATTCCCCCGGCGGCTCGGTGTCGGCAGGCTTCGGTATTTATGATACCATGCAGAGATTAAAGTGCGATGTGTCCACCATTTGCGTGGGGCTTGCCGCAAGCATGGGCGCATTTCTTCTGTCCGCAGGCGCTAAAGGCAAGCGCTTGTCCCTTCCCAACAGTCAGATTATGATTCATCAGCCCTTGGGCGGCGCACAGGGACAGGCAACGGACATTGAAATCACCGCGCGCAATATCCTTGCCGTGAAAGAAAGACTCAATCGCATTTTAGCGAAAAACACAGGGAAGTCCTATGAAGATATTTGCCGCGATACGGAACGTGACAACTGGATGTTCCCCGAAGTCGCACTTTCTTACGGATTGATTGATGCCATCGTAGAAAATTAAAAAAAAGTATGAAATGTTCTTGAATTTGTGTTAAATGTTCTTGAAATTTTGTTAAATATATGGTAAAATATATTTATTCCCATTTATAAATAAAGGAGAGATAAAACAATGGATTACAAATTCGATCAACAAAAAGGTTTGTTCACCTTGTATTCCCCCGAAACGGGCAAGGATTGGCATAATCAGCTGTGGAACAACTTCGGTTTCCACACCTGCCTCAGCCACACCGGTCAAAGCTGGTCCCGTTATGTAGACGAAGAATCCAATCAGGTTACCCTGTCCAACATGGAGATTCTTTATCTGCGCGACGACGACAACAAGGAATTTTGGAACATCGGCGGTATGCCCACCTGCCGCACCCAGGAAAACTATGCTTGCGAGCATGGCCCCGAACATACCCGTATTTCCTCCACCCATGACGGCATCGACGGCGCTATCACTTATGTGGTTGCCGAAAATGCACCCTACGAAGCATGGAAGGTCGTTGTAAAGAACAATGATACCAAGGAAAGACACATCAGCTTGTTCCCCTATGTGATGTTCGACCTCAACGGTTTCAAGCAGCCGATATACTACTCTGCTTCCACCACCACGGAAACCATGTATGTGAAAGATGCGCATGCCATTTTAGCACGCACCCGTAACCCCTTCATTCCGCACGAAACCTGCCAAGGCTATATCGCTACCGATGCAGAAGTTTTTGCTTATGAAGGCTTAACCGATCGCTTTGTCGGTACTGTCGGTTCTTTTGCAAGCCCCGTGCTTCTTCAGCAGGGCAGAGATTTAGGTAACGGTCTTGGCACTGTCCGCGGCATCTGCGGTATGCTCCAGACCAAGCTGACCTTGGCTCCCGGCGAAGAAAAGACCGTGCATTATCTGCTGGGTCTTTGCACCGGTGAAGAAGACTTAAAGAACAACACCAAGGCACGTTTTGAAGAAGCTTACAGCCTGTTTGAAACGGCAATGGATCGTGGTGCAGAACGCTTCGGCACACTGCGCACCATGTCCCCCAACGAACGCATCAACAACATGATGAACTTCTGGACCCAGAAGCAGGTCAGCTACTGCATGATCGGCAAAAAGGCTGTTCGTGACAATGCACAGCTTGCTCTTGCTATGCTCAACTACGACATTCCGCTGGCAAAGAAGACCATCGAAGAATGTATCGAGCATCAATACAAAGACGGCCATGCCATCCTGACCTGGTTGCCCTTCTTTGAAACCAACACCTATTCCGACCCCTCTGTTTGGGTGATTCTCACCATCTGCGAGCTGATTAAGGAAACCGGTGATTTTGATTACTTGAACAAAGAGATTCCTTATCTTTTGGATGAAGAATCCGATACCGTTTACGGCCACTTGAAGCGCGCCGCCGAATGGTTCCTCAGAGAAGACAACTTCGGACCGAACGGTCTTCCCAAGATTCACCATGCCGACTGGAACGATGCTCTCAACATTCCCGATGAAAACGGCGAATCTGTCTTCATGGCGATGGCAATCTGCTGGGCATTTGATGAATTGGCAGCTATGGCTCGTTATCTCAAGGACGACGAATATGCCGATTACATTTTGGCAGAAAAAGCAAAGCTTGCCGATACCGTCAACGAAAAGGCATGGAACGGTGAATACTACATTCGTGCTATTTCCAAGTTCGGTAAAGTCGGTGACAAGGGTTGCTCCACCGGCGGTGACATCTATGTCAATCCGCAGTCTTGGGGCATCCTGGCAGATATCATTCCTGCCGACCGTCTGCAAAGCGTTTTAGCCGCTGTGGACGGCATGGAAACCGAAGAAGGTATCCCGCTGTGCGCACCTGCTTATCAGGAATACGATCCCACCGTGGGCAGAATGTCCGGTATGCTTCCCGGTGTTTATGAAAACGGCGGTATCTACAATCACGCCGCTTGCTTCAAGATTATGGCAGACTGCAAGATTGGCAGACGTGAAAATGCACTGGCAACCCTTCTGAAGGTTATGCCCAACGGCGACGCCAATCCGTCTTCCCACACCACTTGCGAACCCTATGTGTTCACCAACTGCTATTTGAAGCACCACACCGTCGATATGCTGGTTGGTTCTGCATGGCAGACCGGTACTTCCGCTTGGGGTCTTCGTTCCTACTACGAAGGTATCCTCGGTTTGGTTCGTACCTACGCAGGTCTGTCGGTTCGTCCTTGCTTCCCCGAAAGCTGGGATAAGATCACAGCACGTCGTCAGTATCGCGGCAATATGCTGTACTTCACCTACATCAACAACAACACCGGCAAGATGACCTTGACGGTAGATGGCAAGGAAATTGAAGGAAACCTGATTCCCCTGTTCGACGACAACAAGGATCACGAAATCATCGTAAATATGTAATGGTAAAGGGGATGTGATTTTTTACATCCTCTGTTGGGAGGGCTGTTTAGAATGCTTTTATGTTTTAAACAGCCCTCCATTTTTCATCTTTCATTGGAAAGGATTTGATATTATGAAAAGAGCCGGTATGCTTTTTATCATCTTGCTTTCTCTTCTTTCAGGTATTGTGTTCTCTCATGCGGCATGGGGCAACATTGATTTCTATTCCAAAAAAGCAGGGGACAGCTTTTATCCTTCCACAGCATCGAATGCCTTGGGAACAGCCGATGCACGCCCTTATTTCAGAGGGTGGGCATCCACATCGGAAGGCACGATATGGCAGATTGCTTTTGATATCGAAACCCAAAGCGGAGCGTGCATGGTGCGCTATTATCCGCGCATGGATTTGTATCCTGCCGATAAAGATGCCATTTTAGACTCCTCCGGCGGCATCAATGCTGTGCGCTTTGAAGGCACGATGGATATCCTTTCCAACAAAATTCTCACCCCCGGCACAACCTATGTGCTGAAAATTCATGTGTTTTATAAGGCTGCAAACGGCAAAGAGGGGGTATATGCCTTGCCCGGCCTTCCGGATGGCGCGGGAAATAAAACGCTATCTTCTATTTCCATGACATACAGAAATAATGAAATACCGCCTGCCGTTCTGGATATGGGCGACGGCTATTCCGTCACTTGGGTGACAGATCGTGCCGGTATCGGCTGGATATCTTACAAATACAAAGACAAAAATTATACTGTTTATGATCAGAAAAACGGCTTGAAGCGCACGGATGATAACATTCATTTCGTGAAAGTGCCTAAAAGCCATTTAGATAACAACTCTTATTCCGTACACTTCCGTCCGGTCACAAAGCACGAGACGAATAGTGCAACTTACGGCACGGAAGTAAACTTGGGAACTTATAATTTCCGTGGCTACAGGGGGCAAGGAGAAATTAAGATGCTGACCCTTTCCGACGTTCACGGCTACGGAGATTTGGCGAAAAAAACAGTTTACCAACAGAATATAACACCCGATCTGATTTTACTGAACGGGGATATTTATAATTATCTGCAGGAAAAATCCCATCTGCAATTTATTTTTAATCTGGCAGGCGACATCTCGGGCGGTGAATGTCCCGTGTTTTATCTGCGCGGCAATCACGAAACGAGAGGGAAATTTGCCTCCAACCTATTGAGCTATCTGCCGACGGCGACGGGGGAATTTTACTACACGTCCTCCTATGGCCCTGTGCGAATCATCTGCATGGATATGGGTGAGGATAAGGCGGATTCCCATGCAGAATATGGCGGCTTGGTGGAATTTGCCAAGCATCGCAAGCAAGAGCTGGCATGGCTGAAATCTTTGTCCTATGACGATTCTTATACCTATACCATCAATTTCTGCCACACACCGTTTTTATCGAATAATGTAGACACCAATTATGCACCCACGTTGTCCTCCTTAGGCGTCAGTCTTTCCATTGCCGGACACACACATTCCAATGACCTTCGAGTGCCCACGGCAAACATTCCGTTCTATGTGTTCGTTGAAGGGGCACATCAGGACGGCAAAGGCTATATCGGCTCATTGGTTACGCTGAAAAACGGCAAGGATGCGGTTCTTCGCTCTTTTGATATGAGCGCAAAGCAAACCTTTTCCCAAACGATTGATTTGAGCACAGTCAAAAGAACCATGCAGAGTGTGGAGGAAGAAATTTGCGAAGAAGCAGAAAGCACAGCAATCGTACCCGAAGAAGACCGCACGATGCAGGCGGATATTTCCATCACCGCACCGCCCGTGATTTTTGAAACCGGCGGCGACGAGTTCACCATCTGCTGGGAAACATCTGTTTCCGGCACGGGCAGTGTCATTTATACGTATAACGGCACAACATATACCGTGAACGATGCCGTCGGCGGAAATATTCGTTCGCAGGATACCATCCACAGCGTTAAAGTGCCCAAAAAGCATTTGTTGGGCAACAGCTATAAAGTGTATTCCAAAAACATAGTGAAGCACGAGCCCTATGCCTTTGCAGACGGGGGTTCGGTCACAAGCAAAAGCTATTTTTGCGTCAACCCGAACACTTCCGAGACCATTGAAATGGTGGTCGTTCCCGACCTCAAGGCAAGCACGGGCAACGAAGGCTACAGTGATATGGCAAAAGCCGCTGTTGATGCCTTAAAAGCGCATCCGCGCCTTTTGATTTTAAACGGCGATGCTTCCACAGATATGGTGTTTAAAGCCCAATTGGGTGCGATGCTTCGCTCGGCGGCAAAATGCGGTGGCTCTTATTGTCCCACCGTTTTTGCTCGCGGCAATTTAGATTGCAGAGGAAGCTTTGCTTATCACCTGATTGAATATTTAAAGCCGGCAGAAGGGCAGTATTATTATCAGTTTACTTACGGCAACGTCAGCGCCATCGTTTTGGATGGCGGCGAAGATAAGCCGGACAATCATAAAGAATATAGTGGACTTGTGGATTTCACGGCGTACCGTGCAGAGCAGACCAAATGGCTTCAAAATGTAAATTATGATAAAAATGCAAAGATAAAGCTTGTCATCAAGCATTTCCAAAGTCCTTTAGCGCATTTTTCCGATGATTGGGAAAGTATTTTAGCGGCAAAGGGAACCAATTTTGCTCTCTATGGCAACGCAAGCACAATAGCCTTGACGCAAAAATCCAAATACGGCTATCCCGAGCTGATTTGCGGCGGCATCAACGGGGCGCGCACAGACTTTTTGGCAACAAGAATCACCTTCTCGGATCACTATGCTTATATCTACGGCATGGACAAAGCCGGTAACGTAAAGCTTGCCACAACGCTGGATTTATTAGATGCTTCCGTGCCGAAATTCGGCAGTGCTGTGAAGCCGCCCACGGAAAATGGCGTGTATCTGTTGTCTTTGCCCGAGCATCTGTTATGGATGCAAGAAAAAGTTGCATCGGGGGAAACATTTGCCGGTCAGACGTTCAAAATGGTAAAATCTATCGACATGAAGCTTGTGCCTATGAAGCCGATTGGCGGCAATGTATCCCTTCAAGCCGAAAACGATACGGCGACAAATGTCCCGACTTGGTTTGAAGGTACATTCGACGGCAACGGCTGTTTGATTCAAAACTTGCATATTGACGGAGCTTACTACGTCGGACTTTTTGGTTTGGTGAAAAACGCAAAAATTCAAAACACGGAAATTTACGGCGGCAGAGTGGGGGCAACCGGGCAATATGTCGGAAGCCTGTCGGGCTCTGTCATAAAAACTACCGTGGAAAACTGCGGCGGTGATGCGGTCATCTATACGGAAGGAAACGGCAAAGCCGGAGGACTTGTGGGCTTTACCTCCCAAAACAGCACGCTCATCGGATGCACGGCAACATCTGTCTTAAAATCCAAAATCGGCGGCATCTTAGGTGGCATCACAGGGCAGATTTTTTCCGGTACGATCAATATCACGGACTGCTACTTTATCGGTGAAGTCTGGGCAGAAAACGGCGGCACCGTTGGCGGCATAGCAGGCTACGGCGGTAATCTGACCGGGAAATTTTCCGGATGCTATAATCGCGGCAAGCTGTACGGCGCCGCTGTTGGGCAGATTTTGAGTGAGTTCAACAAAGCAGGCAGTCACACGGCAGAGCGATGCTATTACGTTGCAGGGAATATGCCCTATGCGGCATTTTCCGTTGGTGACACCATGGCGGTTGCTTCCGGAAGCTATACCGTGTCTGCGTCGAAGGATATGAAAACGCAAAGCTTCCCGAGCAAATTGTCAAATCGGTATATTGCAGATAGCGAAAACCAAAATGAAGGCTATCCCATTTTGGCATGGCAAAAGTATGTAGCGCCGCAAAAGATTGGTGTTTCGGGCAAAAACATATACAGTGTGAGAGATATTCCCGAACAAAAGGTAGCAGCAGAGAACGCTTACGGCACGGATTTGATTGTAACAAATCAAAAGGGCGAAATCGTGGATATAACATATGCACTTCCCATCGGAAAATATACCGCAAAGCCTGTTGCCTACGATAAATACGGCAAAGGTTATGCAGGCACGACGACGACCTTCTATGTCAGCCAAAGCGGATTTTTGTATCCCGATGTCGTTGGTAGCACAGTTTCTGTTATCACATCTGCCGATTGTCCCACAGACAAGGTGATTGTGGCAAGCTATGATGCAGACGGCAGAATGACAGGCGTGAAAACCTACACAAAAGACGAGGAAAAAACCTATACAGCAGAAGATGCCGCATCCCTGAAGGTATTTTTATGGCAGGGGATTATGCCGCAAGCTGTAGCGGAAGAGAAAAGCTTGTGATCATAGGATGGGAGGCTAACGGAATTTAGCCTCCTGTTTTATCTGCCGTTTTAAAAAGCAGATGGATAAAAAGCCAAAGGAGAAATATCTATGAAGAAAATCGTCGTTGCCATGGATTCTTTTAAAGGAAGCCTTTCTTCCATTGATGCAGGAAGGGCAATGGAAGAAGCGGCAAAGAAGGTGTATAAAGATGTCAAAGTGACCGTGTGCCCGATGGCAGACGGGGGAGAGGGGACGGTGGAGGCCATCGTTCGGGCGCATCACGGACAATTCGTGAAAGCCGATGTTTGCGGCCCTTTGGGAGAGAAAGTCGAGGCGGTTTATGGGCTTATTCCGAAGAGCCAAACGGCGGTGATTGAAATGTCTGCCGCCGCAGGGATTGTGCTTGTGCCAAAAGATCGGAGAAATCCGATGCACACGACAACCTTTGGCGTAGGCGAAATGATTAAAGATGCCGTTTTGAAGGGATGCCGCAGGTTTGTCATCGGCATCGGCGGCAGTGCAACCAATGACGGCGGCGTCGGGATGCTCACGGCGCTCGGTTTTTCCTTTTTGGATGCGGAGGAAAATCCCATTGCTTTGGGGGCAAAGGGTTTAAAAGACCTGGTGGAGATAAGAACAGACAATGCAATGAAAGAATTAAAAGAATGTTCTTTCTGCGTTGCCTGCGACGTGACCAATATTTTGTGCGGCGAAGCAGGATGCAGTGCTGTGTTCGGGCCGCAAAAAGGAGCAACGGCGGATATGATTCGGGATATGGATCGGTGGCTTTTAAATTTTGCCCGTCTGACAAAAAAAGAAATCCCGACCGCCGATGCAACCATTCCGGGCACAGGAGCGGCAGGGGGACTTGGCTTTGCCTTTTTATCTTATCTGAATGCTACGCTTGTATCGGGCATCGAGCTTATCATCCAAGAAACAGGTCTTGAAAACCACATCAAAGATGCCGATTTTGTTATCACGGGCGAAGGACGGCTGGATGGGCAGACCTGCATGGGAAAAGCACCGAGCGGCGTTGCCCGGGTGGCTAAAAAACATCATAAGCCCGTCATTGCTTTTTCGGGCTGTGTGGAAGAGGATGCACCGCTTTGTCATGACTTCGGCATAGATGCATTTTTTCCGATTATAAGAAAACCGTGCACCATGGAAGAAGCAATGGACACGGAAAATGCATATAAAAACTTAAAAGCTACGGCAGAACAGGTGTTTCGATTGTTAAAAATTAAAATTTAACAAATGGGTATCATCCGCTTTTAGATGATACCCATTTGTTTTATTTGAATTTTTCTTTGTTGTTCATGATTCGCATTGCCATGGCAATCGCTTGTTCGCGGGAAGCAGTGCCTGTATTCTTGCCTGAAGAATCGGCTTTGGGTGAAAAGACGTTGGGTCGGATGCCGGAGATGATGCCGTGCTTGGTCAGATAATAAACGGAAGGGATGGCATATGCGGAAATTTTATCATGATCCTTATACTGTTCTGTACCCGAAATATCGAGATTAAAGGAATCGTCGTTTTCCATGGCCCAGCCGGGAATACTGTATTTTTTAACAGTGCGGCACAGCATAGCGGCTAATTGCTCACGCCATATGGAGGCGTTGGGATTAAACTCTGTATCGGACACACCAACGGTTATACCTAATTGATATGCATTTTTGATGTATGCTTCATTGGGGTTGCCGGCAATATCCGTAAACGGCGATTGAGAGGAAAAAGATATTTTTCCGGACAACTTCTCATACAGAAGAACGGAAAGAGCGGCAAATTCCGCACGGGTAATGTTTTCCCTCAAATCTTTTCCGACCAATGATGGGGGAATAAGCCCTGTTTCGTAGGCGTCTTCAATTTCAAAGAGCGACCAGTCGGATACTTTGGAATCAAAATAGGTTTCTCCTTCTTTGAAGGGTTCACCGAATTCGCAGATAAATCCGATATGCTCAAGGGAATAAATATGTTCTTCTCCCTCAATGGTGTTGTTTTTATTCATGTCATTCCATGTATAGGAAAATGTGAATAATTTGAAACCTTTTGTGCGGAAAATTTGCAAATAATGCTCATTTCCATTATGGTTATCAGGTTTCATCGACCAGTTATCATAGCTCCAAGGCTCATCTGTGATCCATGTCCAATTGCCTTCGAGGTCTTTATCTGTACCACCAAGCCAATACTGATTTTTTTTGCCTGCATCAATCAACGTTTCAATGACTTTTTGTTCTTCTTTTGACGTGATGGTTACCAAATATCCGCCAATAGATGCACAATAGTCACGGGCTTCAAACCACGTTAAACTTTCATCAAAAAGCTGATAGGTGTGATTTCGGAATGTTCCTTCCTGTAC
>JAFPCL010000003.1 GCA_017390225.1 Clostridia bacterium | reverse complement strand
GTGTCGTGCCTTTCCCCATAATTCTTTGCTATCCCCTAAATCTCCCACAGGGAAATGACTTCGTCATTTCCCTACAAAAGAAAGTACGGCACGACCCACGTGTCGTGCCTTCCTCCTCAAATCTTTATTATTCCCTAAATCGTTCCTTCCCACCATAAATCCTCGCAATTTTGCATTCTGCATTCTGCATTTTGCATTTAAAAAGCCGATCCGGATCAAATCCGCATCGGCTTTTTCTTTATTTTATTGCAAATTTTCATCATACACAGCGCGCACGCCGCCAATGAATTTCAGTCTTGTCCTTGCCGCCGTGAGATGTGCCTGCCCAATCTGCTTTACGGAAAGTCGTACAGGCACAGCCACAGGATTCAAATGCATCCCAATTAAAGTATCGCCAATATCCAGCCCCAAATCCGCACCAATGGCTTCCACCGCCGCAGGCTTTTTAAAGCTTCTGTATGCGGCCGTTGCGAATGATCCGCCGGCTTTGATCTGCGGCACAACGTTCACACGAGGAATTCTGCGTGTTTCTGCGGCTTCACGCTCTATAATAATCGCACGGTTCAAATGCTCACAGCACTGCGCCGCAAGATATAAATGGTGCTTTTGGCAAACACCGTAGAGAGCATCAAATACCACTGCCGCCGTTTCTTCCGAAGAGGCTTTGCCAATCTGTCCGCCGATGATCTCCGAAGAGGAGCACCCAACAACAAAAACCGAGCCTTCTTCGGGCTTCGCAATTGCAATCAGCTCTTCTGCGGCTTCCTGCGCCTCACGTCTTATCTGTTCAAAAAATTTCGTGTCCAAATAAATCCTCTTTTCTTTAGTCTGCCAAAAGGGCATTCATGTCATTTAATGTAGCTTCTGCGTGTGCATTTGCTTCTGCTTCGGTTGCACCGCTCACGGAGCAGTATATCTTCAGCTTCGGCTCTGTACCGGAAGGACGAATAACAGCCCATTCGTTGTTTTCCAGTTCGTAATAAAGCACGTTGGACTTTCCAAGCCCTGCTTCTCCCGTCACGCCGGTAACAAAATCCACACGTGTGCCTGCCTGATAGTCACGCAGTGCCAACACCTTTCGGCCACCAATGGTCGTAGGCTTCTTTTCACGGGCGTTCTTCATCATCTGCTTGATTTCTGCCGCACCGTCTAAACCTTCACGGTAAATATTCATCACGCCTTCGCGGAAATAGCCGTGCTTCTTAAAGAGATTCTGCAATGCATCGTAAAGCGTCAAGCCCTGTTCCATATAGTATGCCGTCATTTCGGCAATCAGCATGGAGGCAACAACACCGTCTTTGTCACGGGCATGGGTGCCTGCCAAATAGCCATAGCTTTCTTCAAAACCAAACACATAGGTTTCATCGCCCATATCGTCTTTGTTGTATATCACTTCGCCAATATGCTTGAATCCTGTCAGACATTGATACAACGTTACGCCGTAGCTTTCACAGATGCGATCTGTCAAATTGGAGGTAACAATGGATTTAATCACAAAGGGCTTTTCGGGCATCGTGCCGAGAGCCATGCGACGAGATAAAACATAATCCGTGAGAAGACAGCCAATCTGGTTGCCGGTGAGGGCAATATATTCACCTTCGGTGGTGCGAACCACCACACCCACACGGTCGCAGTCCGGGTCAGTACCTAAAATCATATCGATATTGTCTTTCTTTGCCATCTCGATTGCAATGGCAAAGCCTTCTTTGTCTTCGGGATTGGGCGATTTCACCGTGGGGAACGTGCCATCAGGCTCTGTCTGTTCCTTCACGGGAATCACACCGGTCAAACCCATACGGGCAAGAATTTTGCGCACAGGCTTGTTGCCGGTGCCGTGGAAAGGCGTGTAAACCAGCTGAAGATCCTTTGCCATGCGGCGAGCAACTTCGGGATCAATGAGCTGTGTCTGCACGACATCCAGGAATTTTTCTTCCATTTCTTCACCAATCATGGTAATCATGCCGGTTTTTTTTGCTTCTTCAAAATCCATGGTCTTCACGCCGCCGAAATAGTCGATGTCGGCAATTTTGGCAAGCACAATATCGGCAACCTCTGCCCCGATTTGGCATCCGTCGTTACCATAGAGCTTGTATCCATTGTATTTGGCAGGATTGTGGCTGGCAGTGATCATCACGCCACCATCACAGGAAAGCTCGCGCACACCAAAGCTGACCATAGGCACAGGCTTCAATTCGTCATACAGATAAACATGAATACCGTTAGCGGCAAAAATGCAGGCGGTATTGATGGCAAACACATCGGATTTAATGCGGCAGTCATAGCCAATAATGACCGACGGATTCTCTTTAATTTCTTTTAAATATGCGGCAATCCCTTGCGTCGCACGAGCAACGGTATAGATGTTCATCCGTGCCGTACCTGCGGCAATCACGCCACGCAGACCTGCCGTGCCGAATTCCAGTTCCGTAGTGAAACGCTCTCTGATTTCATCTTCATTATCTTTAATCGCCAAAAGTTCGGCTTTAAGCTCTGCATCCAGCGTCGGTTCATTCAACCAAGCATTATATCTTTCCATATAATTCATCATCGCACAACCTTTCAAAATACTTGTATATATACTATACCATTTCACCAAAAAAGTCAAGGCAAATTTTCCCTTTGCAATCGACGAAGAACGGCAATTTCTTCCCCGTAGCCTGCTACATCCTGCGGCGTTTCCAGATAAAACGGAAGATCCTTTAGCTTCGGGTGACAAATGATTCGCGTAATAGCCTCAAGCCCCAAAGAACCTGCGCCGATTTTCTCATGTCGATCCTTATGAGAAGCAAAAGGATTCATGGAATCATTAAGGTGAATCGCTTTCAGGCGAGAAAGTCCCACCACACGGTCAAATTCATCCAAAACACCATCCAAATCATTGACGATATCGTAACCGGCATCGTGCACATGGCAGGTATCCAGGCACACACCGAGCTTGTCGGAAAGTGTGGTACGATCGATAATCTCTCGAAGCTCCTCAAATTTTCCGCCCACTTCCGAGCCCTTGCCTGACATCGTTTCCAAAAGCACCGTCGTAGTCATTTCGGGGAACAAAAGTTCATTTAAAAGCCCCGAAATCAATCGAATGCCCTCTTCCACACCTTGCCCCACATGAGAACCGGGATGAAAGTTATACAGCTGATGCGGCACATATTCCATACGCCTGAAATCATCTTCCATCACAAGCCGCGCAAAATCACGCACACGTGCCTCTTTGCCGCAGGGATTCAGTGTATAAGGCGCATGTGCCAAAATCTTTCCGAACTGATGCTCCTTCATATAGTCGCAGAAGTCCGATGCATCCTTAGGATCAATTTCCTTCGCCGCACCGCCTCTGGGATTCCTTGTAAAAAATTGAAACACATTCGCATCAATGGAGGATGCCTGCTTCCCCATCGCCATAAAACCACCCGAGGAAGACAAATGACAACCAATCAACATAAATATCCCTCCTTTCTTCTTATTTTATATAAAATAAGAGAAAATGTCAAGAAGTTTCTAAACGTTATATGTATCATTCTTGAACAAATTGTAAATAATTAAAATTAGAAAAAAATCCAACGGCAAAGACCTTGACTTTTCCATGATTTTATGGTAAATTTATATCGTAAGAAAGTGAAAAACTTCTTGAACCAACATACTCACAGAAGAAAATGTAAGGAGTGTTTTTTATGAAATCTGTAGGTATTGTCAGAAATGTAGATGAACTCGGTCGCTTTGTAATCCCCCGTGAACTTCGTAAAACTTTTAACATTTCCCCGGGAGATCCTATGGAAGTATTCACCGACGGCGAAATGATCATTCTTAAAAAGTACGTATCTTCCTCTGCTTGCATCCTCTGCGGTGAAATCACCGACACAGAATTCAAAGGCAAATCCATTTGCCCCGATTGCATCAACGAACTCAAGGCTCTGGACTAACAAAAAAATCGGCACACTGTGCCGCTTTTTTTTTGCCTAAAAACAGGCTTTGTGCGACAGTAAAATATTGGAAGCGGAAGCATAAAAGTGTGGAGTGTGAAGTGTGGAGTGTGAAGTGCAAAATGCAGAAT
>JAFPCL010000196.1 GCA_017390225.1 Clostridia bacterium | reverse complement strand
TTCTTCGTAACGAAGAAATTGAGTTTTGATGATGAAAGTTGCATTTCACACGTTAGGGTGTAAGGTCAATCAATATGAATCCGATGCAATCAAAGAGCAATTTGTAGCTTTGGGTTATGAAATTGTACCGTATGCCGACTTTGCCGATATTTATATTATCAACAGCTGTGCTGTCACGGCAGAAGCTGAGCGAAAATCCAGGCAATTTGCTCGTCAGGCAAAAGAGCGAAATCCAAAAGCACGCGTTGTTGTCATGGGGTGTTCCTCTTCATTGCATCCAAAGGATTGGCATCACATTACCGATGCTGTATGGGGAACTTCAAACAGGGAACATATGGCAGAGGAAATCTTCAAAGACGGCATTTTTTCGGAAGACATTATGAAAGCTTGCCGTTATGAAGACCTGCATGTAGAAAAAACACCGGATCGGATTCGTGCATATATTAAAATCGAAGAGGGATGCGAAAATTACTGCACCTACTGTACCATTCCTTATGTCAGAGGGAAAATTCGCTCTCGCGGAATTGATGCAATCAAGGAAGAAGCACGTCGGCTTATTCAAGACGGCTGCCGTGAAATTGTCATAACCGGCACAGAGGTTGCCTCCTACGGGAAAGACGGCACACATGATTTGTGCGATGTTGTCGATTGTATTGATCGAATCGATGGAGAATTTCGGATTCGTCTCAGCTCTATGTCACCGGTGTTTATCACCGAGAAAACGACACAAAGACTCTCCAAAGCTAAAAAGCTTTGTCCACATTTTCATTTGTCCCTTCAATCGGGATGCGATGAAACACTTTCTCGCATGGGAAGAAAATACACAACATCGAATTATCTTGAAGCTGTAAAGCTTTTAAGAAAGAATTTTTTGTCACCCGGCATCACAACGGACATTATCACAGGCTTTCCCGGAGAAACGGATGCCGAGTTTTTAAAAACAAAAGAGTTCGTAAAACATATCGGTTTTTCCAGAATCCATGTTTTTCCGTATTCCGAACGTCCGGGCACCGTTGCGGCAACTATGCCCGGAAGTGTTCCCGTCACTGTGCGTAAAGCACGAGCAAAGGAGCTGATTGCCATCGGTAAAGATATGGAAAAGAATTATCTTGCATCTTTGTCCGGCACGCCTGCCACCGTATTGATTGAAGAGGAAGAGCTTTCGGGAACTGTCGGTTACACACAGCATTATATCCGTGTGCAAATCGACGGAGAAATCGGTACATTCAGGGATATAATTTTGTAAAAATTTAAGCTTGATTTTCATTCACAAAAGGTCTATAATATGGCTGACTTTCATGGATGATACGAGGTGAATTATTTGGATAAGAAAAAGAAAAATATCGTCATTATTGTCACTGTTTTGGTGCTTGCGCTTCTTCTTGTCGGCATTATTTTAACCAATGAACCAAACAAGCATAAAGAACCGCTACCGGAACTGATGACGGATGCTGTTTTGCATGAGTCCAATCAGTATGCGTTTTTTGGATTCAAAATCAATCCTTCATTGGTTTCCGCCTTTTCAGTGACAGGCATTTTGTTGTTTGTTGCTTTGCTTCTACGGATTTTTGCCATTCCAAAGTTCAAAACTGTTCCCGGAAAAGTCCAGCATGTACTGGAAGCATTGGTCGGTTTTTTCGATCAATTGGCAAAAAGCAACAGTCCACACTACAATAAGCTCTTGGGTGCTTATATTTTTGCCGCAGGAACATATATCTGCTTCGGCACAATATTTGAACTTTTTGGGATTCAAGCCATGGCAATGAGCGGTCATTTGCTCGCACTGCCTGCCGTCCATGCCGATATCAATGCGGCAATCTCCATGGGTATTATGTCCTATTCGGTCATTTTGCTCGGTGGTATTCTTCATAACGGCGTCCGCGGCATCGGGCTCACATTAAAGGAATTTTCCTTGCCGATTTCCATGAGCTTCCGTTTGTTCGGTGCACTCCTCAGCGGTCTTTTGGTCACGGAGCTTGTATACTATGCTCTGTCACTGAGCTTTGTACTGCCGGTCGTTGTTGCCGTTTTGTTCACACTTTTACATGCAATCATTCAAACATATGTGCTTACGATGCTGACCTCCGTATTCTATGGAGAAGTCACCGAACCGCACGTTAAAAAACAGGAGGTATAATGATGAAAAAGTTTGTAAGTTTATTGATTTGTGTTATGATGATGATGCTCTTGGCTTGCGTGCCCGTGCTTGCCGCAGAAGAAACAGAAGCCGTAGCTTCTGACAGTGTTTCTGCCAAAGCTATTTCTGCCGCCATTGTTGTGGCGCTGGCGGCTTCTGCCGGTGCTATTGCCATGGGTATGGCAACATCTAAATCCGCAGAAGCCATTGCTCGTCAGCCGGAAGCAGAAGGCAAGATTCGTACCAGCACGATGCTTGGTCTTGTTTTCATCGAAACAGCCATCATTTATGCGCTGATTGTTGCTATTTTGATTATCTTTATTCTGTAATGAGGTGAAAAGGGATGCCTTTAAATATTGACATACAGCAAATTCTTCTGCATATGTTCAATTTCATTATTCTGGCGGTAGGTCTGTATTTGCTGTTATACAAGCCTGTTAAAAATTTCATGGATCATCGCACGGCTGAAATTGAAAACAAACAAAAGGAAACAGACAGATTGATGCAAGAAGCTGTCGATAAAGAAAAAGCCTATGCAGAGCTTCTGAAAAAAGCAGAAGAGGAAACGCGTCGGAAAATGGAAGCTTGCGAAGAGCAAATTCACCAAATGGCGGAGCTTTCTCGTGAAGCCGCTCATCGTGAAGCGGAAGGAATTCTTTTTGATGCCAAAGAGAAAGCGCAGGAAGCGGAAAAAAGAACAGTGGAAGAATTAAAAGGAACAATTGCAGATATTGCACTCATGATTGCTTCGGGAATTTTAGAGCGTGAAATCGGCTCGAAAGAAAACGAAAAGATCATCAGAAAGAGTCTGGAAGAATGGAGTGACCAGAATGACTAATTTAACCGTCACTTCTGCCATGGAGCTTTCTATGGATATCCGCAAAGAAATCGAAGAGAAGTTCTCCGGTATGCTTCGAGATACTGTCTGTGCAGAATATCTGATTGACGAAAAATTATTGGGCGGCATAGTTGTTTTCGACGGTACCCGTGTGTATGACGGCTCTGTCCGCACCAAATTGGAAAATCTGAGGGAAAAAATCTATGAGTAATTCTTATGAATTCATTACCGACGAACTGAAAAAACAGATTGAAAGTCACATACATGAGAATCCGAAAACGGAAGCGGGAAGAATTATCGCTTGCGGTGATGGTGTTATCACCATCGACGGTCTTAAAAATGTCCGAAACGGTGAGCTTTTATATATCACCGGCGGAAATTATGCTTTGGCGATGAATCTGGAAGAAAACTATATCGGTGCCATTTTGCTGACGGATATGGAAGAACTGTCTGAAGGTATGTATGTGTATTGCACCGGTGAAATTGTCAGTGTGCCTGTAGGCAAAGAGCTTTTGGGACGTGTTATTAACCCTTTGGGCGAAGTGTTAGACGGCGGTCCGTCTCTTCGCACGAAGCGTCACCGTAATATTGAATATCCCGCACCTGCCATTTTAAATCGCGGCAGAGTCAACGAGCCGTTGTACACAGGAATTCGTGCCCTTGATAGTATGGTGCCCATCGGTAAAGGCCAACGTGAGCTGATTATCGGCGACCGACAGACAGGCAAAACGGCGATAGCCATTGATACGATTGTGAATCAAAAAGACAAGAATGTCATTTGTGTGTATGTTGCCATCGGTCAGAAAGCATCCACGGTTAACAGTGTCATTCATTCCTTGAAGAAGCATAAAGCTTTATCTTATACCGTAGTTGTCTGTTCAACTGCAAGCCAAACCGCACCGCTTCAGTACATCGCTCCCTATACGGGAACTGCCATTGCTGAAGAATTTATGTATGAGGGCAAAGATGTTTTGATTGTATATGATGATTTGTCCAAGCATGCGGTGGCTTATCGTACCATTTCGCTTTTGTTGCAACGTCCTGCGGGCAGAGAAGCATATCCCGGTGATGTGTTTTACATTCACTCCCGTCTTTTAGAGAGAAGCGCCAAACTGTCCGAAAGCTTGGGTGGCGGTTCTATTACTGCGCTTCCCATTATTGAAACATTAGCAGGGGATATTTCTGCTTATATTCCCACCAATGTGATTTCTATCACGGACGGACAGATATATTTGGAAACGGATTTGTTTAATTCCGGTATGCGCCCTGCCATCAATGTCGGTCTTTCCGTGTCCCGTGTCGGCGGCAGCGCGCAATGTAAAGCCATGCGTCGTGTCAGCGGTGCCGTCCGTCTGGAACTTGCGCACTACAGAGAAATGGCGCAGTTTACGCAGTTTGGTGCAGACCTTGATGAGGAAACCAAAGCAACGCTTGCCAAGGGTGCACGTCTTACCGAGAGCTTGAAGCAGTCGCAATATAGCCCAGTGCCCATGAGTGAAATGGTAACCGAGCTTTATATTATGACCCATGATATGATTACCGATATTCCGGTTGAAGAAATTCGTGGCTTTATGACCGGATTCTTTGAATTCCTGTCCGTTACCGATCGCAGTATTTTGCAACGTATCGAAAAAACAAAGCAATTTACCGAACAGGATGAAAAAGATATCAATGAAATATTGTTGGCGTACAGGAAATTGAAGCACTATGAATAATCAGAAATTAAAAGCACGAATCACATCGATTCGTGACACGGTGAAAATCACTCGTGCCATGCAAATGATTGCAACATCCAAAATGCAAAAGGCTTTGGTTAAAAGAGAAGAAAGTCATCGTTTTCTTTTGGAGTACCGCAAAATGATGCAAATCATTGATGTAGATCGCTTGCATGCCCATATGCCGCCTCCTAAAACAACGGAGGAAGCCGTGATTGTTGTTGCCGGCGAAAAAGGCTTGTGCGGAGATTTTAATCAACGTATATTAACTTTTGCAGATAGCTATATAAAAGAACATCATATCCGTCATGTGTTTGCTGTAGGTTATGAAGCCTCCGAGCACTATAAATCACAAAATGTATCTTTAGTGACAGACTATGCGCATCTGCAAGAGCCGCACGCTTTTGATGCCATTATATTAGCCAACGATCTTTTGGATATGTATCAGAACGGATTGTTCGGGAAAGTGTCGATTATCTACACAAAAACACCGTCACTTTCCGGACAAAAACCGTGTGTAATGCAGTTGTGGCCGCTTGTTCAGCCGGAGCCGCCGATCAATCCCGTGCCTTTTGAGCCAAACACATATGATGCCGCTGTTGATTTTTATCATCAGTATCTGGTGGCAGAAATCTATAGTGCCATGGCAGACTCCTATCTTGCCATTCAGTATAAACGAATGACTGCCATGCAAGAATCCTCTGACAACGGAGAAGAGATGCTGACTCTGCTTACCAAAAAATATAATCATCAAAGACAGGAAAGTATTACCAACGATTTGATTACAGCCGCAGCTTCAGGAATGCGAGGTAAAATATGACAAAGAAATTTAAAGGAACGATCATATCCATCATTGGTTCCGTTATCGATGTAAAATTCAATACACACATTCCCAATCAAAACCGTCTTTTGATTGCCTATAATGGGGATCAGACAGTTCGCATGGAGGTTATGGCACACCGTCCCGGCGGCATATGCCGATGCATTGCATTGCAGCCCACCGATGGTTTATCCCGTGGTTTAACCGTAGAAAGCACCGACGAAAGCCTGATGGTTCCTGTCGGTGAACAGACTGTTGGACGTGTCATGAACGCCTTGGGTGATCCCATCGATAGAAAAGGGGAGTTTACGGGCAAAAAAATGAGCATCTACAGACAAGCACCTTCGCTTGTTGATTTGAACCCCAATGTTCAGGTGCTTGTTACGGGAATCAAAGTTATCGACCTTTTAACGCCTTATGTTAAGGGCGGAAAGATTGGTTTGTTCGGCGGTGCCGGTGTCGGCAAAACCGTTCTCATTCAAGAGCTGATTTCCACCATTGCCACAAAGCATAACGGCAGATCCGTGTTTATCGGTGTTGGTGAGAGAAGCCGTGAAGGCTTTGAAATGATAGAAGAAATGACGGAATCCGGCGTTCTGGCAAAAACCTCTTTGGTTTTCGGGCAGATGAACGAATCTCCCGGCGCTCGTATGCGTGCCGCATTCACGGGACTTACCATGGCTGAATATTTCCGTGACAATGAGCATCAGGATGTTTTGCTGTTCATTGATAATATTTTCCGTTATGTGCAGGCAGGTTCGGAAATTTCCGCTCTTTTGGGGCGTATGCCCTCCGCTGTCGGTTATCAGCCGACCCTTGCCAATGAGCTCGGTCAGCTCGAAGAAAGAATCACATCGACACATGATGGTTCCATCACATCCGTGCAAGCCGTCTATGTGCCTGCAGACGACCTCACAGACCCTGCGCCCGCGGCAATTTTCAATCACCTGGATGCAACAACGGTTTTGTCGAGAAAAATCGTGGAACAGGGTATTTATCCTGCCGTTGATCCTTTGGCATCCACCAGCCGTATTTTAGAGCCTGAAATTGTGGGTGAACTGCATTATAAAACCGCAAGACGTGCGATTGAAACTCTGCAAAGATATCAACAGCTTCAAGACATTATCGCAATTTTGGGTATGGAAGAGCTCAGCGAAGAAGATAAGCTTTTAGTCTATCGTGCCAGAAAATTGCAGCGTTTCTTCTCTCAACCTTTCTATGTGGCTTCCGTGTTCAGCGGCATGGAAGGCAAATATGTTCCTCTGGAAAAAACCATTGCCGGTGTGAATGCCATTTTAGATGGTGAGCTTGATGACGTTCCTGAAAGTGCTTTCTATTTTATCGGAGATATCAGCGATATAAAGAGGTAAAAAAATGAAAACATTTCATATTACGATGCTTCGTCCCGATAAAGTTTTTTATGAAGGGGATGTGGAAGCAATTGTTGTGAATCGTCCCGATGGTCTTGTTGAAATTCTGGCGAACCATATGCCGATGATTATGAGCTTGGCACCGGGAATGGCGAAAATGAAAATGGATAAAAAAACCGTTTCTTTTGCCACAGGCGACGGTATGCTTCAAATTTCCAAAGAAGGATGTATCATTACCAGCGACTTTTTAGCTTGGGAAGATAAGCTGGATGCCGCCATTAAAAAACGCGAAGAAAATATCAATAACGAACTGGAAAGAAGACATAAAAGCTTTATTGAGCATAAACTCAGCCAAATGGAGATTGCACGTATTTTCGCAAGTCTTGATAGATTGAAAAAAAGGTAGGTTTTTATGAAAAACGGTCTTGTTTTAGAAGGCGGTGCTATGCGAGGATTATTTACCACCGGTGTTTTAGATGTGTTTTTGGAAAATGGAATAGAGTTTGACGGCGCTGTTGCGGTTTCTGCAGGCGCCGTTTTCGGATGCAATATAAAATCAAAGCAAATCGGTAGAGCCATTCGCTATAATATGGCTTTTTCCAAAGATAAACGCTACTGTGGTTTTCATTCGTTATTGACAACAGGAAATTTCTATAATGCAGAGTTTTGCTACAGAACGATTCCGCGCGAATTGGATATTTTCGACACGACAACATATAAAGAAAATCCCATGGATTTTTATGTCGTAACCACAAATGCCGTTACGGGAGAAGCTGTTTATCATAATTGCCTTACAGGGGACGACACGGATATTGATTGGCTCAGAGCTTCTGCATCCATGCCGATTGTATCCCGTGATGTTATCATCGATGGCACGCCGTATTTAGACGGCGGTATCGCAGATTCTATTCCGATTTCTTTTGCTAAAAGCTTGGGTTATGATAAATCCATAGTGATTCTCACGCAACCGAAGGGATATGAAAAAGAAAAATTCGGCATGCTCTCTTTAGCAAAGAAAATCTATAAAGAAAGACCGGCATTGATTTCAGCACTTGCGACACGACATGAGCGATACAATGCGGCTTTAAAAGAAGTGGAAAGGGAAGAAAAAGAGGGCTGTGCCTTTGTGCTTCGTCCCGAAAAATCACTTCCGGTAAAGCGCACAGAGCGTAGCCCTCAAAGTCTTTTAGCTGTCTACATGGAAGGTAGAAGATTAGCATTAAAAAGACTGCATGAAATCAAAGAGTTTTTAAATTAGCGTTCCCATCGGCCATAAATGCCACAGGGAAGAATCAAGCGACTGCTTTCGGCGCGCAGTCCGATTTCGCCGCTGGTGACCGTTCCTTTAGGAAGCGTCACTTTTAAAAGATTTTCAAGAACTGTTGCGGAGATGCCCGTTGTGTAGCCGTTGATTAAGAAGAAAAGCGGCTTTTCCGACAATAGCTTGGCACAAAGCGTGACAAGATCGAAAATTTTATCTTCAAATGTCCATACCTCTCCGTTGGTACCGCGACCATAAGAGGGAGGATCCATAATAATGGCGTCATATCGATTGCCGCGACGAAGTTCACGTTCGCAAAATTTAACACAATCATCAACAATGTAGCGTTGGGAAGCGCCTGCAAGGCCGGATAACGCTGCATTTTCTTTTGCACGGGCAACCATGCCCTTGGAAGCATCCACATGGCATACGGATGCACCTGCCGCAAGGCAGGCTACCGTTGCACCGCCGGTGTAGGCAAACAGATTAAGCACACGAGGCTTCCCGCCTGCTTTTTGGATTTTATCCATCATAAAATCCCAGTTGACCGCTTGTTCGGGAAAAAGCCCTGTATGTTTAAAGCCCATGGGTTTGATGTTAAAACGAAGGTCTTTGTATCGAATGTCCCAGCTTTCGGGAATTGTGCGGTTATATTCCCAGTGGCCGCCGCCGGAGCGACTGCGGAAATAATGGGCATCCGCATTTTTCCAAAGATCGGGATTCGCTTTTTTCTTCCAGATAACTTGAGGATCGGGACGAATTAACGTGATTTTTCCCCATTGTTCCAATTTTTCTCCGTCTGCCATATCCAGCAGTCGATAGTCTTTCCAATCTTGTGCAATCAGCATGATGGTGATCCTTTCTTTTGTATCAATTAAAATTCTGCCATAAAATCTTCAACGTAGTACCAATGGATAATATCGCCGTCCTGCACCGTGTATTGCCCACAGCCTTGTGATGCAGGTTCATCGTTGATGTCAAACAGCCAGCCGGACATGGCGCCATAATCGCCGGTTTTCACGCCGCCGGCAGATGTCATATAAGCCGTTTTTTCCGTTCCGTCAAATTCAACTTCAACGTCTGTTTTTTCACAGGCTGAAATCGTGATATCATAAGCAGTGCTGTTTTCGGTGAAGGGGATTGCCTCATTGACAATTGTATCATCCAATGTATCAATGACAACGGTTGCTGTTCCGACGACAGTTTCGGTTTTTTGTTGGGTGCACCCTGCGAATAAAAATAAAATAGCTAAAATAAGCATTGTTTTTTTCATTTGCATCATCCTTTCACGTTGTTATTTTATCATAATTTTCTTATTTGGTCAATGTGAATTTGAAGAAAAAAGAATAGAAAGATATAAAAAAGAAGGGCATAGGGATTGACTTTTTTATGAAAATATGATATTAATTATATATTAAGTTTAAAGAGAGGTAAAGCTATGAAAGAATTCGTTAAAGTGGTTTTTGATTGCGGAGCAAAAAAATTATACACCCTTTGGTTTTCAGAAATCAATAACGGCTTTGCAAAAGAAGGAGATCTTCTGATTTGTTTTTCCAAAGAAGCACTGCTTGATACCTATTGTGACACCCGCGACTATATACTTTCCGATGCTACGGTTGTTTTTCCGGTCGCAGACTTTAAAGCATGGTTATCCCATAAAGGAGAAATTCCGGATTTAAATACAGTGCTCGATTTCTGGAATATCTGCTCCGACCTTGCTTTCACACAGCAAGATACCTATGTGGGAGATGAAGACGACGAGGAAACGGAAGAGCTGTATGACACTTTGTATGCCGCTTGTGAAGATCCTGAATCCGTTCAGCTCACAAAAGAAGAGGAAGAAAAGCTTGCAGAAATCCTTACGGATGGATTGGAGCTTGTTCGCACTTATTTGAAACCCTTAAAGTAAATTTTTAGCCTTATCTTTCTCGGATAAGGCTTATTTTAAAAAGGAGAGTTGTTATGAAAAATATTTTAGTTACCGGTGGTGCCGGCTTTATCGGAAGTCACGCACTTGTTGAGCTTGTAGAAGCAGGGATGAATCCGATTGTTTATGATAATTTATCCAATAGTACGGATAAATCGCTCAAAGCGGTCGAAAGCATTTGCGGTGTATATCCTAAATTTTATCAGGCAGATATTCTTGATGAAGAAGCACTGGATCGTGTTTTTGCTGAAAATGATATCGACGCTGTCATTCACTTTGCAGGTTTAAAGTCCGTCGGCGAATCTGTGGCACAACCTGTTCGTTATTATGAAAATAACGTAGCAGGCACCGTATGTCTTTTAAAAGCCATGGAAAGAGCCGGCGTGAGAAAAATTGTGTTCAGCTCCTCCGCCACCGTCTACGGTTCTCCAAAAAGTTGCCCCATTTCCGAAGATTTTCCGCTTTCCACAACAAATCCGTATGGTGCATCCAAACTGATGATTGAAAGCATTCTCAAAGATCTATATCATTCCGACCATCGCTGGGGCATCACACTTCTTCGTTATTTTAATCCCATCGGTGCACATAAAAGCGGCAAGATTGGCGAAGTTCCTTCCGGGATCCCGAACAATCTGATGCCCTATATCACCAATGTTGCTGTCGGTCAATTGGAGAAGCTCCATGTGTTTGGCAATGATTATCCCACGCCCGACGGCACAGGTGTGCGTGATTATATCCACGTATCCGATCTTGCCCGTGGTCATGTGTTGGCACTTCAGCGTCTGGAAAAGTATCCTGAAGAGCTTAATATTTACAATTTAGGTACAGGCACGGGATATAGCGTTTTAGACCTTGTCAACACCTTTATGGAAGTCACCGGAATTGATATTCCTTATGTAATTGATCCGCGTCGCCCCGGTGATATTGCCGAATGTTATGCAAATCCCGAAAAAGCAAAGAAAGAACTTGGCTTTGAAGCACAGTTTGGCATCAAAGAAATGTGCGAGGATGCATGGCGTTGGCAGGAAGGACATCCTCATGGGTACGAAGACTGAAAAAAGCCGCATTGCTTTAATGGATCTCGGCTCCAATTCCAGCCGAATGACAATTTTTGAAATTGACGGTTCTTCTTTTGCTCCGGTTAAGAAATACCGTGACTATGTGCGCCTGAGTGAAGGTCTGCAGGAAACAGGAACACTTTCTTTGGCGCCCATGCAAAGAACGATTGCATCTCTTGTCGGTTTTGTGAAAAAAGCAAAAGAAAAAAAGGCAGATAAAATGATTCTTCTGGCAACGGAAGCTGTCCGTCGTGCAGAAAATAAAGAAGAGTTTTTGTCCCTTGTTCAAAGTGCGACAGGGCTGACTGTGCAGATTTTACCCGGGGAAAAAGAATCGTATTATGATTATTTAGGCTCAAAAGAGTTAGTCGGAGAAAAAGGCGTTCTTTTGGATGTTGGCGGTGGAAGCTTTGAGCTTGTCTGTGTCAGTGGCGGGAATGTTGTTTTTGATGCATGTCTTCCCGAAGGCTCTGTTGTCACCAAGGATCGCTTTTTGGATTGCGAAAAAGAACTTCTTCCGTATTTTACGGAGAAATTTCAGTCCATGATCCCCGAAGCTGTCAAAGGCGGAAGCTTCGTTGCACTTGGTGGAACAGCACGCGCCGCGCACACGCTTCTTTGTGGTGAAAAGCCAAAGAAAAAAGATGCACATGGTCAAATTGTTTCAAAAGATGATCTTTATGCTTTGTATCAGAGAATCGCCGCCCTTTCTGTTGAAGAACGCAGAAATCTTCCCATTGTCGGAGAAGAACGAGGGGATATTCTTTTATCGGGGCTTGCACCATTGGTTGCCGCTGCCTCCGTTTTGAATGCTGATATGATTCTCAGTAGTCACGGTGTCAGAGAAGGATTTTTAAGAGAATATATTCAAAATCTATAAAAAGAAAAGACCAGGGGATGTAAAAAAAGGCACGGACCGTTTCATGGCAGAAATAAAGCATTTATTCGCTTTGTAAAACAATTATTTATCTAAAAAAATATTGTTTTTGGTAGAAATCCGCATTTTTTGCGGATTTCTCTTTACTTGATGCCATGAAACTACGCGCGAACGAACGCCCAGACGTACCATCGTACGCCTTCGGGATGACATTATCAAGGCTACGCC
>JAFPCL010000195.1 GCA_017390225.1 Clostridia bacterium | reverse complement strand
CTAACGTATCGCGCCAGGAGAACAGGCGCAGGCTTTCGGTGTCTGCAATCGGGGCAAGGTCAATTTCCGTTTCCCCTGCCACGGCAGGCACAGCTTTTTTCGCAACGGAGGCAAGGCGGCCGTCTTTGTCATACACGGCAAAATACAGGCACAGGTTTTCACCGTAGCCCGACAGGGTGACAACGGTGGCATCTGTTTTTTGTCTGACATGGGTTACGTGAAGCGGAGCATCGCCTTGTTCCAGCTTGGAGATAGAAAGCTCCGAAAGGCGAAGGCTTGCGGCACGCACGGCAAATGCCATATAGCCGTTTTTGGGAATCAGCATAGAAGAAAAACTGTAGGTTTTCCCGTTCATATCTGTGAGCGTCCCTGCGGTGTAGTCGTTGCCGGCGTCACCGGATAGGGAAATCGTGGCGGCTTTTTTTCCGCCGACATATAAATCGATGCAATTGCCAAAGTCACGGATTAACAAGGTGTTTCTTTCCGCAAAACTGCCGGGGGACGGAATTTCCTGATAGAAATAATGCCCCTCAGAAGCCGCTTTTCCGTCACGCACGGTAATAAAGAGCTTGTTCTCCGTGGTAAGCCCCACAAAAGCCCCGTGGCACACAGGGCCATAAGCAGGATTGTCGTTGCCGGGAACATATGGATTATCCCCATTGCTCTCGCGCAAGCTTCGGATGTAATCCGCACCGCCAATCTGGCGAAGCCCGACAGCGGCAAACAGTCCACTATCCACCGAGCACTCTATTTCGGCTTCATAGCCGTACTGCGACGTGGGCAGATACACATTCGGCATGGCAACGGCATGGGAAGGGTTCGCCCAGGAAATATCCATATAGCCGTTGGTTACATTGGGCGCATCAAAGCCATACATCCACTTGGTGAAAACCTGCGGCACAGCAAAGCTCTCGGTGAAAAGAATGTCACCGGGCACTTCTGCCGTAGCGCACAGGGGACAGAGCATAAGCATACAAAATCCTAAAATCGCAAGCCATTTTTTCATGACGACACCACCTTTATATGATATAGTTAAATTATATCGTATGTTTGTTTTATTTGTCAATGGAGAAAGCGGAGTATTTCATGTCATTTTATGTTTTTTGGGAATATGGCTTGCCATCCGAAGCATTCAATGATATGATATAAAAAATCAAACAATGCAAGGAGAAAAACATGAAAACCATTGTACCCGATTACTATGAAGCTTTCCGTTGCATCGCAGGGGATTGCCGTCATAGCTGTTGCATCGGATGGGAAATCGATATTGATGAAGAGAGCTATAAAAAATATCAAGCCGTGCCCGGTGAATTTGGGGCACGGCTTTTGGCGCATATTCAAGAAGAAGACGGCGTGGCACATTTTGTGCTGGATGAAAAAGAGCGGTGTCCGTTTTTGAACGAAAAGGGCTTGTGCGATATCTACACTGCCTTGGGAGAAGATGCCCTGTGCGGCATTTGCACCGACCATCCGCGGTTTCGCAATTTTTTTGAAGACCGCACGGAGATTGGGCTGGGGCTATGCTGTGAAGCGGCGGCAGAGCTGATTCTTAATAAAGAAGAAAAAACAAAGCTTGTGGTTTTAAAAGACACGGGGGAGGAAGAAACAGACGAGGATGACGCCGCTTGCCTGATAGCACGGGACGAGATTTTTGCCGTATTGCAAGACAGAACCCTTTCTTTGGAAGACCGCCTGAGACGCCTGCAAAGAGAATATGAAATCACATTTCCTTTTTCCGGCACGAGCGCATGGGCAGATGCCTTTTTCGAATTGGAGTATATGGACAATTCGTTTACCGAAATGCTTCTTTCGCTCAAAAAAGAAAATATGGATTTTTTTGCTCCCATCCAAAGGGATGAAATTGCCTTTGAGCAGTTGGCAGTTTATTTTATTTTCCGTCATTTCAAGGATTTTTGGGATGAAGGCACAGAAGGCTTTGCCGTCGGCTTGATGATTATCAGCCTCCGCATGATTCATGCCCTTTATCGGAATGAAGGCAAAGCACTATTAGACATTGCCCGTCTGTATTCTGCGGAGATTGAATACAGCGAAGAAAACACAGAAGCCTTGACGGAATATATAGAGCTTGGATAAAAAAACAGGGTTTTTTCCATACTAATCAAAAAGAAAGGAGAAAACCCATGAAAAACAGATTAAAAGAATCGACAAGCCCCTACTTGATGCAACATGCAGACAATCCCGTGCACTGGTATCCTTGGTGCGAGGAAGCTTTTGAAAGAGCAAAATCGGAAGACAAGCCGGTGTTTTTAAGCATTGGCTACAGTGCATGTCATTGGTGCCATGTGATGGCACATGAAAGCTTTGAAGATGAACAAACCGCTCGTTTTCTGAACGAGCATTTTATTTCCGTGAAGGTCGATCGGGAGGAACGACCGGACATCGACAGCGTGTATATGGAAGCCTGTATCGCTATTTCGGGGAGCGGCGGCTGGCCCATGAGTGTGTTTTTAACGCCGGATAAAAAGCCTTTTTTTGCAGGAACGTATTTTCCCAAAGAGCAAAAGTACGGGATGCCAAGCTTCCTTCAGCTTTTGGAAACGGTGCAGGCAGAGTGGAAAATGAACCGTGACGGGATCGTGTCCTCCGCAGAAGAGGCGGTGCGGCTTTTGTCCCGAAAGAAAACCAGGACAAAAGAAGAAAAGGGAGATATCATAAAACGTGCCGCGGACGATTTCTTGAAAAGCTATGACGATAAAAACGGCGGCTTCGGCATGGCGCCCAAATTTCCCATGCCCCACAACCTGATTTTTCTGTTGCTTTACGGAAAACAAATGCAGGAGGAAAGCATCATTGCCATGGCAGAGCATACACTTATGCAAATGCGCAAGGGCGGCATATTTGACCACATCGGCTACGGCTTTTCTCGCTATTCCACCGATGAAAAATTTTTGGCACCGCACTTTGAAAAGATGCTCTACGACAATGCACTACTCATCATGGCATACGCAGTAGCATACGATGTGACGAAAAATGAAATCTTTTTGTTAACGGCAGAACAGACGGCGGAGTATATTCGCCGCGAAATGACGAACGAAAAGGGCGGCTTCTACAGTGCGCAGGATGCGGATGTCGATGGCGAGGAAGGAAAATTTTATACCTTTACCCAAGCGGAAATCGACAAGGTGTTGGAGCAATCCCAAGCCGCGCGGTTCAAAAAAGCCTTTGATGTAACGGAGCAAGGGAACTTTGAAGGCACCAATATTCTCAATCTTTTAAAAAGCGGTGCGCTGACAGAGGATTTTGAAGCACAGCGGCAAGCCATGTTTGCTTACAGAAAGCAAAGAGCAAAGCTTCATACTGATGATAAAATCTTAACGGCATGGAACGCCCTGACGATTGCCGCATTTGCCATGCTGTACCGCATTTCAAAAAAAGAACGGTATTTAAAAGCGGCATGTGATGCACAAAGCTTTATCGAAGCACATTTGACGGACGGAGAAACGATTTTTGCAAGCTACCGAGAAAAAGTCGGCAACCACGGATTTTTGGATGACTATGCCTTTTGGATTACGGCGCTGATCGAGATGTATCACGCCACGTTGGATAAAAAATATTTGGAAAAGGCAGAATTTTGGTGTGCGGTGGCGGAAAAGAAATACAAAGCCCCCGAAGGCGGCTTTTTCCTGTGCCCGGTGGGGGAGGAAGGGCTGTTTAAAAATCCGATGGAAACGCAGGACGGTGCCATTCCCTGCGGCAACAGTGTTATGGCATACAATCTCTTGCGCCTGTATGCGGTGACGGAGAATACGGCATACAAAAGCAAGGCAGAAGAACAAATCGAATTTTTAAAGACAGCGGCACAAAGCTACCCTGCGGCACACACAGTGCTTTTGCTTGCCATGCTGCTGCAGAAAGAACCGCTCACGCATATCCGTGTTGTTTCGGGAGAAAACGGACTTTCGGATTTGAAAAATATGCTGCCCTTCATGGCGGATATCACGATTTCGGAAGACACAAAAAACATGCCCTGCCTTGACGGACAAACCACCTATTATGTGTGCCGACGGGGAACGTGCGCTGTGCCCACAACACATTTATAATTTTTTCTTTACAAACATCGGCTTTTATGCTACAATATAGTTGTTACACATTTAAATCGATTTCAAAAGATTTGCTGTAAAAAATCCTTTTGAATTGGGGATGGAAAAAAAGAGTGCGGAACGTGTGAACTGAATACATTTTCAAGGTGATGCCTTGAAAATGTCATCCCGAAGGCGTACATGGGTACGCCGAGAGGTGAAGTTCGCGCGTAGTTTCATGGCATGAATAAGAAAAAATCCGCATTTTTGCGGATTTTTCCATAATACAATGTTTTTTTAAAATATATTATTCAAGACAGTTGAAAAAGTTTAATTTTCGCCATGAAACGATCCGTGCCTTTTTTTACATCCACTTTTGGAATGAAATGTGTAGCAACATGATCAAAGCCTGTGTTTTTCGGTGCTTTGGCTTGCCAAGGCACTTTTTTATTTCAAAAATGAGGGGAAATCCATCATTCACGGCAATTGTTATAGGGGGGTAAAAATGAAAAAAGAAGAAAACAGATTATATACTCTTATACAAACACATAGAAAAATTGGTATTGCCTTGTTTTGGGTAATTGCTATATTCTTTGGTTGCTTCTGCTTTCCTTTTATCAACCTTACGAAAATTTTAAGCGATACGCAGAAGCAAATCGGCATGATAAATCTTTTCCTTTGCTTGGTTGCTTATGCAGAAGTTGGTCTGCTTTCGGGCTATCTGTTTGAAAAGAAAAAGACAGGTGCTGTGTTGCTAATCCATGCAGCGCACATCATTGGCGGCATGCTATGCAGATACTTTCTTGAAATTGGCGAGGTGTCGAATACATATAACTTTACTCTGCCGAATATAGCGATTCACATGGCAGCAATTTCGTGTATCTGCCTTTGTAGTTACCTACATACAAAAAAACAAATCGCAGAAAACAAGGAGGAGTAACCCTATGAAACAGTCAGTTTATATCATGAGTAGTGTTGAAATGGTTGTCGGTGCGCTGATACTATGCATTACATCAATTATTAAAAATGTTCTTCCCGTATTGGGTAGAGTGGCTTATCAGGCGGCGGCTGCCGGAAGTTATTCATCGATGGACTACAAAACATCGTTTGCGTTTGCCAATACGATTGCCGTACTTCTGATTATCGTTGGTGTAGGGCAGATGGTGTTAGCCATAATTAAAAATAATAAATAAGCATATAGCGAATGACAAGGAGAAAAGCTCATGGAATTTGTATTTGAAACGATATACAATCAAAAAGCTTTAACTGCCATGGCAAAAGGCATCAGAAAAACGGCTCGTAAAAAGAGAAGCAAAAGAAGTCATATCTTTGGCTGTATCGTCATTGCATTGGCACTTCTTCTTGCACTTTTGGATATGAAAGACGGCATTGCATTTACTGCCAACAGAATAGTTACTTTGCTTGCAGCGCTTGTTATTTTTATCGTGCTTTTATTTGAAGATCAAATCAACGGGTACGTTGCAAGAAAGCGGATGCTTCCCGGAACAGAAAAATCAAAGGTCACATTTACAGAGGACGGCTTTTATTCGGAAACGGAAATCGGCAAATCAGAATGGAACTACGACAAAATACTTTTACTTGCGGAAACAAACGATTATTTCGTATTTGTATTCAGTCAAAGTCATGCGCAAGTTTATGATAAAAACAATCTTTCCGGCGGAACTGCTCAAGCGTTCAGACAGTTTATCTGTGAAAGAACGGGAAAGGCAATGACAACCATTAAATAAGGAGAGCACGATGAAAAAGAATATACTACGGATTTTATCCCTTCTCTGTCTTTTCTGTACCGCTTGCAACGACACAAGCATCGGGATCATCGGCGGTGCGGACGGGCCGACGGCTATTTTTGTTTCCGAAAGCCATGAAACGGTCAAAGGTACCTTTGGGGAACAGTACGAGAAAAAGCCAATCCGCATGATGAAGATTGACGGCGATTTGTATTATGACACGGGACGAATCAGCGACATGGTTCCCAGATGTGGCACGTTAGACGGAAATCTTAAAAAAACGATGGAGCTCGGGCAGATGCCGCAAAATAACGGGGAAGCCAATTTTGAAGCGGAAGGGTATCAAAGAGTCACTTCCATCACCAAAGAAGTGCCCATCAACGGGCAATGGGTGATTTTTAAAAAGTTCGATGGCGTTTTAGACAGCGGCATCGGAGCGCCTTTATATGGTTTTTATATCAAAGGTCGTTTAAATAACGCCGCTATCGATAGCGAGCTTGTGGTGCTGACGGACAATACAGAAATCACCTTCTCGGACGTATACGCGCCGCTGCTCAGTTCACAACATGACGTAGGCAAGGAAAGCGGCTTTGTTGTTTTTGACCATATCGTGTCGGGCGACAAATGGGGGCTTTCTCTTTCTGCCGAAAATGTGACAAAAACAGGCATGACGATCTGTTTTGAACAGTTCGGCGGCAATTTTTCGGGAGATCTGCAGACCGGCGCGTGGTACAAAATCGAAACACTGACGGACGGCACATGGCAAGAAATGCCGACCAAAATGGAAGAGGTCGTGTGGCACAGTATCGCTTATATGATTCCCAAAAATGATGTGACACAGATGGACGTAAACTGGGAATTTCTCTACGGCGCACTTCCTTCGGGAGAATATCGTTTAACGAAAGAAGTCATG
>JAFPCL010000194.1 GCA_017390225.1 Clostridia bacterium | reverse complement strand
GTTTGGTATCAAGGCTTCATGTTCTTGAGGAACTGGAAATGGAAATGGAAGGCTATGCAGGCTCTGTAAAGGCACTGCTTGCGGCACATCAAAATCGTGTGTTCGGGGATTTGAAGATTCATGGGGTGCTCTCCAAGCTGATTGATACCGAGGAAAAATACATCACTGCCGTGGAAGTTGCGCTCGGCAACGCCATGCAGAACGTGGTAGTTGATGATGAAGAAACGGCAAAGGTGCTGATTGATTATTTGAAAGAGCGCCGTTTGGGGCGTGTGACGTTCCTTCCGATTTCTGCGGTTCGTCCGAAGCGGCTGGAGCAGAAAAACGATATATTAAAAGAAAAAGGGGCTATCGCACCGGCATCGGAGCTTGTGCGTGTGCCGGAAGCCATTCAGGATATTTGCGATAATCTATTGGGTGCGGTTTTGATTGTAGACAACATGGACAATGCCGTTGCTATTGCAAGAAAATACCGCTATAAATTTAAGATTGTCACCCTTGCCGGTGAGCTTTTAAACACGGGCGGTTCCATCACGGGCGGTTCTTTAGGCAGAAGTCAGAAGCTTTTGGGGCGCGGCAAGGAAATCGAAAGCATCAAAGCCGACATCAAGCAGACGGTACGTGCTTATGAAAAGGCAGAGGATGCTTTGGAAACGATGGAAGAAGAAATCCGCGAAATTTCTTTAAAAGCAGACAATAAGACGGCGGAAATTGCCAAAGCCGATATGGCAATCACCCAGAAGAAGGGTGAACTTGCTTTGTGTATTCGCCTTTTAGAAGGCTTTATGGCAACAGATGAGAAGCTTTCTCATGAAATTGAAAAATTAACAAATCGCTTAAACGATGCGGCAGGCGAAAAAGCAGGACTATACGAAACACTTCGCCTTTGTGAGGAAAAGACGGCAGAGCTGGAGCGGCAACTGAAAGAGGAACAGCCGAAATACACGGAAGCTTTATCTCTTTTAGAAAAAGCACGCACCTTTGCGGTGGATGCCGCCATTGCCGTGACCGTGGCGGAGCAGAATATCGAAATGATTGATTTCCGTCTGTCGGAGCTTTCGCAAAGCGAAGCTTTGCAAAAGCGAAAACAGCAGGAGCTTCTTATGGAAGCGGAAGCGGTACTCTCGCAAAACGAAGCCTTGCAAAAGCAAAAAGACATGGCAGTAAAAAATATTGCCGTGGCAAAAGAAGCCCTTCGGGAAATTACGGAAAACATTCAGGTGTTGTCCTCCGGCAGAGAAGAAACCGCACAAGAAATCGAGCGGCTTTTGTCTACGGCTCGTGCACAAACGGACGAGGTGATGCTTCTGCAGAAGAGCTGTTCTGCCGCAGAAAGCAAGCTCGAGCGCGCCCTTGCCGAGCGGGAAACGATGGTCAACCGCTTGTGGGAGGATTACAATCTGACCTACTCTACGGCACTACCGCTACGTACCGAAATGCCCTCGGTGTCGGAAGCTAAAATGCGTGCAAACGTACTGCGCCGTGAAATTCGGGATATGGGCTCTATTAACGTGTCTGCCATTGAAGAATACAAGGCGGTCAGCGAGCGTCATGCATTTTTAAGCGGACAGCAAAACGATCTTCTTAGGGCAAAAGAAGAACTAATGAAGGTTATTGCTGATCTCACACGCCGCATGGAGGCAACCTTTGCCGACAGATTCCAAGTAATTGCATCGGAATTTTCAGCCAGCTATCAGCATATCATGGGTGGCGGCAAGGCTTTCTTGCGCCTGACGGATCCCGAAGATGTGCTCGGAAGCGGCATTGAAATTGACATTCAGCCGCCGGGCAAGAAGCTGCAGAATATCATGCTTCTGTCCGGTGGGGAAAAGGCACTTTGCGCCATTGCGCTGTTCTTTGCCTTTTTAGAGGTTCGTCCTTCACCTTTCTGTATTCTGGACGAAATTGAGGCGGCACTGGATGAAAACAACGTCGGCCGCTTTGTGGACATGATGAAGAAAAAGCAAGACAAGACACAGTTTATCGTCATTACTCACCGCCGTGGCACAATGGAAGCGGCGGATACGGTCTTTGGTGTGACGATGCAAGAAAAGGGTGTTTCGAAAATACTCGGTATTTCATTGAAGGAGAGTGCAGAATAATGGGATTTTTTGATAAATTAAAGCAAGGACTTCATAAAACCCGTGAAACCCTTACGGGGAAAGTCAATGAGGTTTTCAAGGCTTTTAAAAAATTAGACGATGACTTTTATGACGAACTGGAAGAGGCTTTGATTTTAGCCGATCTGGGGATGGACACGGCACTGGATATCGTGGATCGCTTGAGAAAACGCGTGAAGGAAAAGCACATTCATGAAGTGGAGCCGGCAAGAGATGAGCTCACGGCAATCATTTCCGAGATTCTCACGGACAATGCGCCCCCGAAAGAACAGAAAAAGCCGGCAGTTTATATGATTATCGGTGTCAATGGTGTAGGCAAGACCACCAGTATCGGCAAGCTTGCCGCCCAGATGAAAGCGGAAGGCAAAAGCGTAATCTTAGCCGCCGCCGACACTTTCCGTGCCGCAGCGATTGATCAGCTTGCCGTGTGGGCAGACAGAGCCGGTGTGCCGCTGGTGAAGCATCAGGAAGGGTCGGACCCTGCCGCCGTGGTGTTTGATGCAATCTCTGCCGCCAAAGCAAGAGGTGCGGATGTAGTTCTTTGCGACACGGCAGGCAGACTGCACAATAAGAAGAATCTGATGGAAGAATTAAAGAAAATCGTGCGCGTTATCGGCAGAGAGCTTCCCGACAGCGATCCGGAATTCTGGCTGGTACTGGATGCCTCCACCGGGCAAAATGCCGTGAGTCAGGCAGAGCTTTTCTCCGAATGTGCCAACATCACGGGTATTATCTTAACGAAGCTTGACGGCACAGCCAAGGGCGGCGTGGTGCTTTCCATCCGACAGAAGCTGGGCATTCCGATTCGCTATGTCGGTGTGGGCGAGGAAATCGACGATTTGCAACCCTTTGATCCCGAAAGTTTTGCTCGTGCTGTGTTTGCGACAGACGATAAGGAAGAAGAAACGGAAGAATAAAAAATGAACCCTGTTTTCCAAGGGGAAGCTTTGGAAAACAGCGGTTTTTTTTGGGAGCATGATATGAAACATAAAGAATTGTATAAAAAAACATTATGGATTGCCGTGCCAATCATGATACAGAATCTGATTACCAATTTTGTCAGCCTTTTGGATAACATCATGGTCGGGCAAGTGGGGACGGAGCAAATGTCCGGCGTTGCCATTGTGAACCAGTTGATGTTTGTTTTCAATATCACGGTTTTTGGGGCGTTGTCCGGTGCCGGCATTTTTTGTGCCCAGTTTTTCGGAAAGAAAGACAAAGAAGGCGTGAAAGACACATTTCGATTCAAAATGATTACGGCGGCGGCCATCACGATTATTGGACTTTTGATTTTTATTTTATTTGGCGATGGATTGATTTCGGCTTATCTGCATGATGCACAGAAGGGCATTGATCTTGCGGCGACCTTCGGTTATGCCAAAGAATATTTGTTTATCATGCTGTGGGGCCTTGTGCCCTTTGTGTGGGAGCAGGTATATTCCGGCACACTTCGTGAGGGTGGTCGGGCGATGACGCCGATGGTTGCAGGCATTGTAGCGGTGGTCACCAACATGGTATTTAATTATCTTTTGATTTTTGGCATCGGCATTTTTCCTGCCATGGGCGTTGTCGGTGCGGCAATTGCAACAGTGCTGTCCCGTTTTGTGCAAGTGGCGATTGTTGTTATTTGGACACACAAAAAGGCAGATGAACTGGGCTATGTTCATGGGCTTTATACATCTTTGCGTGTGCCGAAAGCGCTTGCCTTTCGTATCGTGAAAAAGGGGCTTGTGCCGCTGATGGCAAATGAGTTTTTGTGGGCGGCAGGAGTTGCCACACTGGCACAGTGCTATTCTCGTCGCGGCATTGATGTGGTGGCGGCGCAGAATATTTCAAGCACCGTGGTGAATCTTTTCAATGTGATGTTTGTGGCATTTGGCTCCGGTGTGTCGGTGGTGATTGGGCAGATGCTGGGGGCAAACGAGCTCAAAGAAGCCAAAAAAGCGGCGCCACGGCTTATATGGTTTGCCGGCGGCATGTGCATCGTTATCGGCGGCGTGATGGCGGCGCTTTGCGGCGTGTTTCCGAATGTTTACAACACGACGGATGACGTGCGGCATTTGGCGGCATCGTTCATTTTCATCAGTGCTGTTTTGATGCCGATTCATTCCATGCTTCATTCGACGTATTTCACATTGCGCTCCGGTGGAAAAACCTTGATTACTTTTATTTTCGACAGTGGTTTTTCCTGGCTTGTGAGTGTGCCGACGGCGTATCTTCTGGTTACACTGACTGCAATGCCTGTGGTGTATGTGTATCTTTGCTGTCAATGCATTGAAATCATAAAGTGTGTGGTTGGTTTTATTCTGATTAAAAAAGACGTTTGGCTATCAAATATTGTTTCATAAGAGAATGGTAGCAAAATTTGCATAAAAAAGCGGAACGACACATAGGTCGTTCCTTGCAAGTATCATATTTTTTGGGGCTGTTTAAAAACTCTTATTCCTCGTAGGGGATGGATAAAAAGAGTGCAGAATGGACGAACTGAATACATTATCAAGGCGTAGCCTTGATAATGTC